>WRCZ01000607.1 GCA_009783685.1 Actinomycetes bacterium | reverse complement strand
GGGAAGCGGCCCCGGCGAGCCACGCTTCGAGACGCCGCGCGGCCCGGCGCCGGGAACCGACGATCACCCAGGCCAGGAACCGTCGGGCCGACCGGCCGAAGGGGGCGCGATGTCTGGCGCCGGGGGCCACGACAGGCCGCCTCCGACGGAACGGCCCGCGTCCGCGACCGGGCCGGACCGCGTGCCCATGGCAGGTGAGCCCGGTCAGCTCACTCGCCGAGGACCAGCCGTTCCAGCGCCGCACGGGCGCGCGCGTCGGAGCCGGCGCGGGCGGCGACGGCGACCGCGAGGTCGTGGACCCACTCGTCGAGGGCCACCGGGCGGCGCGAGAGGACGACGCCGCGGACCTCCTTGCAGATCTGGCCCTGGGGGCGGCCGCCCGCCAGGTCGAGGACGAGGCGGTGCTCGTCGAGGACCACCTCGACGCGCTCGACCCGGCCCTCACGGCCGGCGAGCCGGTCGGACATGCTGCGCTTGCGCGCGACGGTGACGGAGCCCGGCGGCAGCGCCTCGGCCAGCGTCGTGGTCAGCACCTGGGCGTAGACGTCCAGATCGGCGGCGTCCCTGCGCAGCGCGGCGGCCAGCAGGTCGATCGAGTCGGCGTCCCCGCCGGCCTGGAACGCCGGGGGATCGTGGGGCGAGGTCATCGTGGCGTCTCCCGTGGGGTGGTTGCTCCGAGCTTGGCGGGCGGGGCGCTCAGCCGTCCAGGCTGAGGACCATCGCCGGGCGCTCGATGACATGGTCGTCGCGCAGCGGCCGCACGGCGGTGCCGATCGCGAAGAACTCGGTGGTGTGCCCGCCCCAGCGGTGGTTGTGGGCGTTCAGCTGCACGCCGACGACGCCCTCCGCCTGCAATTCCTCCGCCTCGTGCTGCATCCGCTCCATCGCCAGCTCCCGCGCGTCGTACAGCGCCTGCGTGAACTGCTCGATCTCCACGTTCTGCCCGATGTTGGAGAGCATCTGCCCCATGCGCCGGTGCGCGATGTGGTAGACGCAGGTGCCCATCACCATGCCCAGCGGGGCGTACCCGGCGCGGATCAGCGTCCAGAAGTCCTGGCCGTTGAGGTCCGAGGTGAACGGCTGGCCCTTGCGGTTGCGCCAGCTCCCGCCGTTGCCGCCCGGCGCCGGGTGGTCGGCCTTGACCGCCGTGCCGATCGCGATGAACTCCGCGATGTCGTTGCCGAACTCGCGGGCCTCCACGCTCAGCCGGACGCCGACGATGCCGTCCGCGCCCAGCTGCGCCGCCTCCGCCTCCATGCGGGTCATCGCCAACTCGCGGGCGTGGTACATCGCCTGGCTGAGCGTGGTCAGCTCCTGGTTCTTGCCCCAGCGGCCCAGCTGGATGCCCACGTGGTAGATGGAGCTGCCCAGGACGAGGCCGATGGGCCGGAAGCCCGCCTCGCGCACGAGCAGGAACTCGTTGACCGACAGGTCGCTGGTGAAGATCGACCCCGGCCGGCCCGGCTGGAGTTCGGCCAGCCGCCGCATCGCGTCGGCCGGCACACCCTGGGCCGGCACGCCGTCGGACGTGCCGTCCGCGGAGTTGAAGACGGTCATGAACGGGTTCCCCTCATCGGATGTCGGTGCCGGTACGGCGCGTGGTGCGCCCGCGTCCTCGCGGGCCGAGCGGCATCACGGTGAGGGCGCGCGGCGGCTCCTCGCGCACCGTGAAGCGGGCGATGCTGGTGCCCACCAGCGTCGCCTCGGCCACATGGTCTTCCTGGTCGTTGTTGCCGCTGGTGCGGGTGCAGGACTCCTTCCACACCCGGAAGCTGCCGGCGGACAGCACCACGCCGTCCCCGCCCCGCCGCCCGCCCTGCGCCGCCAGGGCGGCCCGGGCGTCGGAGCGCACGTCGTGGACGAGCTCGCTCCAGCCGCCGACCTCGGTGTTGCGCCACGCGGTGCGCTGCATACGGGTGCGGTAGTCGTCGTGCCGCACGCCGATGGACATCCCGTACAGCAGCTCGACGGGCACCCAGCCGGCGGTCACCAGCTTCGCGAAGCCCTGCCCGTCCAGGTGGCAGGTGAACGGCCACGGCGCCCGCACGGGGCCGGCCGCGCGGACCGCGGTCCCGATGACCTGGAACTCGAAGCAGTTGGACTGCGCCACGAAGGGCGCGACCGTCAGCCGCGCCGCGACCACGCCGTCCCCGCCGAGGGCCGAGCACTCCGCCGTCATCCGCCCGAGAGCCGAACGGCGCGCCTCGTCCAGCACGGTGACCAGCCCGGCCGAGGGGGCGCCGCGTCCCGAGAGGGCGACCGGGGCGCCGCTGGCGGTGCCGAACAGGCCGGACCTGAACTGGCAGTCGTGATAGCCCCAGTACCGGCCCGACCGCCCCACGTGGTAGACGGCCGAGCCCATGACCTGGCCCACCGGGTCGAAGCCCACGGCGCGCAACGCGGCGAACTCGCCGGTCGAGAGCGCCGAGGACCACGTCCCGCTGCTCCGCGCCTCCGCGGTACGCGCGGCTGCCATCGGAGGCAGCCCCGCCCCGTTCCATTCCCCGCTCACGGCCCCCACTTCCCGCCGCGCCCCGACCGAGGACGCAGCGGCCGGATTCTACGCCCGGCCCTCGGGCCGCTTCCTGCGGCGCCCCGCACCAGCGCCCCCAGCCGCGCCCGTCCCGCCGGCCGAGCCGTTCGCCGAACCCGTTCCGCCACCACCCCGGCGGCGTCCCGCACCGGCGCCCGCTGCCGTCCCGGTGGCCGAGCCGTTCGCCGACCCGGCCCCTCCACCGCTCCTGCGGCGTCCGGCACCAGCGCCGGCTCCGGCTCCGGTCCCGGTGGCGGAACCGTTCGCGGAACCCGCCCCGCCACCGCTCCTGCGGCGCGGGCCCGAGCGGCGGGCGGGCCTGGCACCGGGCTTGCGCTCCGGCCGGGCCGCCGCCGGGGCGGCCGGCTCCGGCACCTCGATGGTGACGGGCACGCCCGACGGCTCGCGGGCGCCGGTGATCGTCGCCAGCTCCGGGTCGCCCGAGGTGATCCGGGCCGTCCGCGGCCGGATGCCGGCGTGCGTCATGAGCCGGCTGAACTCCCGCTTCTGGTCCGGCAGGACCAGCGTGACCACGCTGCCGGACCCGCCGGCGCGGGCCGTGCGGCCGCCCCGGTGGAGGTAGTCCTTGTGATCCGTGGGCGGATCGACGTTCACGACGAGGTCGAGGTCGTCGACGTGTATGCCCCGGGCCGCGACGTTGGTCGCCACCAGCGCGGTGACCTGACCGTTCTTGAACTGCTCCAGGGTGCGGTTGCGCTGCGGCTGGGAGCGGCCCCCGTGCAGCGC
>WRCZ01000606.1 GCA_009783685.1 Actinomycetes bacterium | reverse complement strand
TCGACCGGCGGCACCACCGGCGGCGGATCCAACGGCGGCTCCACGAACGGCGGGTCGACGAACGGCGGTTCCACCGACGGCGGGTCGACGGACGGGGGCTCCACCGGCGGCGGATCCAACGGCGGCTCCACGAACGGCGGTTCCACCAACGGCGGCACGGTGTCCGGCGGCCAGACCTCGGGCGGTTCCACCAGCGGCGGTTCGACCTCCGGCTCGTCCGGCACCTCGGGCTCGACGGGCACGTCCGGCTCGACGACGTCCGGCGGTACGTCCGGCGGCGACACCCGGACCCAGACGGTCGCCGACACCGGCAACCTGGCCGAGACCGGCGCCAGTTCGACGACCCCCTATCTGGCGGGCGGCGCCGCGGTCCTGGTCGCCGCCGGTGCCGGCGTCGTGCTGGTCGCCGGCCGGCGCCGCAAGGGCGCGGCCGCGCGCGACGGCAGGTAAGAGGCGCGCGCCGCGGACGGCGGTGCGGGGTGCGGGCGGCGCCGGGGAGGCCGGCCCCGCACCGCCCGCCGTCTCAACGCCCCTGCCCCGACCCGCCGGGAGCCGTGGCGGCGGAACGGCCCGGGAAACCGGGGGAGTCGGGGCCGTGTGCGGAACCGGGGGAGGCCGGATCGCCGGGGGAGCCGGGGAGGTCCGGCGCACCGGCGGGCCCGGAGGAGGGGCCGGGCCCGTCCGCACGACCGGGGAGGGGCGGAAGGGCGGGGAGGTCCGGGAGGGCGACGGTGGCCATCGCGAGGGCGTTCGCGAAGCCGTCCGTCGTCCGCCGGTCCCGGACCGCGACCCGCAGCCAGTCAGGACCGAGCCCCGGGAAGGTGTCGGCGCGGCGCACCGCGTACCCCGACTCCCGCAGCCGCAGCCGCGCTTCGGCCCCGTCCTCCAGGTGCAGCAGCAGGAACGGGCCGGCCGGGGTGTCGCCGGCGACCCGCACGCCGGGCACGCCGCGCAGCCGCTCCACCAGATAGGCGCGGTCGGCGGTGACCGTGCGGGCCGCCTCGGCCGCCTCGGCCAGCGCCTCCGGCGCCATGCACGCCTCGGCCGCGGCGAGCGCCGGGGTGGACACCGCCCACAACGGCTGTGCGTCCTGCAGCGCGGTGACCAGGCCGGCACCGGCCAGCAGGTAGCCGACGCGCAGGCCCGCCAGCCCCCACGTCTTGGTCAGGCTGCGCAGCACGACCAGACCGGGGACGTCCTCGCCCGGCGTCCCGCCGGCCAGCGACTCGCGCTCGCCCGGCACCGCGTCCATGAACGCCTCGTCCACCACCAGCGTCCGCCCGGGGCGTGCCAACCGCCGTACCAGAGCGGCCGGGTGGAGCACGGACGTGGGGTTGGTCGGATTGCCGAGCACCACCAGGTCGGCGTCGTCGGGGACGTCCGCCGGGTCCAGGCGGAAGCCGTCCGCCGCGTCGAGCAGCACCCGGTCCACCGCGTGCCCGGCCGCGCGCAGCGCCGCCTCCGGCTCGGTGAACTGCGGGTGCACCACGACCGCGTGGCGCGGCCGCAGCACCCGGGCCAGCAGCACGAACGCCTCGGCGGCACCCGCGGTCAGCAGGACCTCGGACGCGGGCCTGCCGTGCCGTGCGGCGACCGTGCGCCGGGCCGCGGTGCCGTCCGGGTAGGCGGCAAGTCCCGCCAGGGAAGCGGCGATCCGATCCGCCAGCCATGAAGGCGGCGTGCCGGCACGGACGTTGACGGCGAGGTCGACCAGCCCGTCGCCGACCTCGGCGTCCCCGTGGTGCCGCAGGTCGTACTCCGCGCCGGCCTCAGCGGGTGGGCGCATGCCGGCGGTCCCCTTCCTGGGGCTGGTGGGCGTGCGGTTCGTGGGTGTGGGGGTCGTGATCGTGCGGGCCGTGGTCGTGCGGGCCGTGCGTGTGGCCCGGGTCGTCCGGGTGGTGGTGCGGCTGCTGCGGCCGGCCGACCCGGTCCTCGAACCCGGGCAGCTTGATCCGGTAGACGCACGCGTCGCAGTTCATCCGCAGGTCGCCCTGGAGCGTCTCGCGGTAGCGCTCCATGACCAGTTCGGCGAGCTCGGGCTCCGGGCCGATCACGTCGGCGCAGCGCACGTCCGTGCCGTCCTGCTCCGCGGCCCACTCCCGCGCCTGGTCCCGCACCCGGTCCGGCAGCACGCCGGGGAAGAGGAAGTACGGCAGCACCACGATGCGGCGCGCGCCCAACGCCCGGCACCGGTCGAGGCCGGCCGGCACCGAGGGCTGCGCCAGCGACACGAACGCGGTCTCGACGCCCCCGATGCCGCGCCCCTCCCACAGCAGCCGCGCGGCCTTGAACACCTCGGCGTTGGCGTCCGGATCCGTCGAGCCGCGGCCCACCAGCAGCACCGTCGTGCCCGCGCGGTCCGCGCCGGCGAGGGCCTCGTCGAGCCGGCGCTCCAGCACCTGCAGCAGGTTCGGATGCGGGCCCAGCGGGCGCCCGTAGGCGTACGAGGTACCGGGATGGCGCTGCTCCTCGCGGGCCAGCGCCGCCGGGATGTCGCCCTTGGCGTGCCCGGCCGACACCAGGACCAGCGGCACCGCGGCGAAGCGCCGCACGCCGGCGTCCACCAGGGCGGCCACCGTGTCCGCGAGCGGCGGCGGTGACAGCTCGATGAAGCCGCCGCCGACCGGCAACCCGGGCTCTGCGGCGTCCAGTTGGGCGACGAAGTCGCGGAACGCCGCGGCGCCGGCGGCATCACGTGTGCCGTGTCCGACGAGCAGCAGTGCAGGCGGGTTCACCGGTCGTTCTCCTTCAGGGGATGGTGCGTGTACAGCAGGGCGTTGAGGGCGGCGGCCGCCACCGCGGAGCCGCCCTTCTCAGAGACGTTGCTCACCGCGGGCAGCCCCGACGCCCGCAGGTGCGCCTTGCTCTCCGCGGCGCCCACGAAACCGACGGGCATGCCGATGACCAGGGCGGGCGCGGCGTCCAGCGCGATCAGTTCCTCCAGCGCGGTGGGCGCGCAGCCGATCACCCACACCGCGCCCGGCCCCACCTCGGCGTAGGCCAGGCGTACCGCGTGCGCGCTGCGGGTCAGCCCCGCGCAGGCCGACGCGTCCGGCAGCCGGCAGACGGCGCGCCGCGCGGTGATGCCCGCGGCGACCATCTCGACGTCCGCGACGACCGGCGCGCCGGCGTGCAACGCCGCGTGCGCGGACCGCAGTTCGTCCTCGTCGGCCACCAGGTCGGTGGCGTACGCCAGATCCGCGCTGGAGTGGATCACCCGTTCCAGCACCGCCCGCCGCAGCGGCGGCAGGTGCGAGGTGTCGAGCCGCGAGCGCAGGATGCGGAAGGACTCCTGCTCGATGGGGTGGACCGTGCGGGTCACGCTGCTCCTTCCGT
>WRCZ01000605.1 GCA_009783685.1 Actinomycetes bacterium | reverse complement strand
GTCCCCGGGCGCGGGTGGGTGGCTGCGGAGCGGGCTTGGTGGGTGACGGCGGCGCGGCGTGGGCGGGGACCGGGTGGGTGGCGGGCGGTGGAGAGGGGGGTGGGGGTGGGGAGAATAGGGGGTGTGCGGCGGTATTCGGTGTTGGGTGTGACGGAGGTGTGGGACGGCGAGTCGGCCGTGCCGCTGGGCGGGGGGAAGCTGCGGGCACTGCTCACCGTGCTGGTGATGCATGCGGGGCGGGCGGTGAGCCCGGAGCGGCTCATCGGGGAGGTGTGGGCGGACGAGCCGCCCGTTGACGCGACCGGGGCCCTGCAGGCGCTCGTCGCGCGGTTGCGGAGGATTCTGGGCCGGGATGCGGTGACGTCGGAGCCCGGGGGCTACCGTCTCGACGCCGAGCCCGGGGCGGTCGACCTGTTCGTGTTCGAGGCGGCGCTGCGGGAGGGGGAACGCGCCCTTGAGGGCGGGGACCCGGAGGGTGCGGCGGACACGTTGGGGCGGGCGCTGGCGCTGTGGCGCGGTCCGGTGTTCGCGGACCTGCCCGACCGGGTGGCCGCGGCCGCCCGGCATGAGGCGCTGCAACTGACCGCGCGGCGGCTGCGGATCGAGGCGGACCTGGCGATGGGCCGGGCCGCGCAGGCGCTGCCCGCGCTGCGCGAGGCGGTCGAGGACCACCCGCTGGACGAGGCGTTCCATGTGCAGCTGATCCGCGCGTTGCGTGCCGAGGGCCGCACCGCGGACGCGCTCGTGGCGTTCGAGGTGGCCAGGACCGTCCTCGCAGACACGCTCGGTGCCGATCCGGGCCCCGAACTGCGGGCTCTGCACGCCGAGTTGCTGCGGCAGGAAGCGTCCGGGCCGAAGCCCCGGCCGGGAGGCGCGCCGCCGCCGCGGGGCAACCTGCGCGCCCGCCTGACCAGTTTCGTCGGCCGGGAGGCCGAACTGCGCGACATCGCCGCCGACCTGGCGTCGGTGCGGCTGGTCACGCTGACCGGGCCCGGCGGTTCGGGGAAGACCCGGCTGGCGCAGGAAGCGGCGGACCGTACGGACTTTCCCGACGGGGTGTGGCTGGCCGAACTGGCCCCGCTCGACGACCCCGCCGGCGTCCCGCACGCCGTGCTCAGCGCGCTGGGCCGGCGCGACACCCATGTGCTGACCGCCTCGCGCGACCGGCCGGCCGAGGCGCACGCCGAGGACCCGCTGGAGCGGCTGGTGGACTACTGCGCGCAGCGCCGCCTGCTGCTGGTGCTGGACAACTGCGAGCACGTGATCGGCGCGGCGGCCGGCCTCGCCGCGGAGCTGCTGGCCGTGTGCCCGGGCGTCACCGTGCTGTCCACCAGCAGGGAGCCGCTGGGGGTGCCGGGGGAGGTGGTGCGGCCGGTGGAGCCGCTGCCGCCCGCGCCCGCGTACCAGCTGTTCGGCGAGCGGGCGGCGATCGTCCGGACCGGCGCCGCGGCGTACGAGAGCCCGGAGGACGCGGCGGCGGTGCACGAGATCTGCCGGCGGCTGGACGGGCTGCCGCTGGCCATCGAGCTGGCGGCGGCCCGGCTGCGGGCGCTGTCGCCGCGGCAGATCGCCGACCGGCTGGACGACCGGTTCCGGCTGCTGACCGGCGGCAGCCGCACCCTGCTGCCGCGCCAGCAGACGCTGCGGGCGGTGGTGGACTGGAGCTGGGACCTGCTGGACGAGCCGGAGCGCGCGGCGCTGCGCGCGTTCAGCGTGTTCGCCGGCGGCTGCACGCTCGCCGCCGCGGAGGCGGTGTGCGGCCCGGACGCGCTGGTGACGGTCGCCCAACTCGTCGACAAGTCCCTGGTGGTGGCCGAGCACGGCCGCACGGGCGGCACCCGCTACCGGTTGCTGGAGACGATCCACGAGTACGCCGCCGAGCGCCTCGCCGAGGTGCCGGAGGAGGCCGCGGCGGCGGCCGTCCGGCACACCGCGTTCTTCCGCGACCTGGCCGTGACGACCGACCCGAAGCTGCGCGCCGACGACCAGCTGCACTGGATGGAGGTGCTGGAGACCGAGCTGGACAACATCCGTGCGGCCCTGCACCGCGCGGTGGGCGAGCGGAACGAGGCGGACGCGCTGGCGATGGTCATGGCCATGGGCTGGTTCTGGTGGCTGCGCAACTACCGTGACGAGGCCTGCGAGTGGCTGGACCGGACGCTCGCGCTGAGCGGGGAGCGCGGCGAGGACCCGTCCGAGCCGCTGTACTGGGCGCGGCTGGACGTGCGGATGCTGGACTTCTTCGTCAAGAGCGACCGGGCGTCGGAGGAGCAGTGGCACTCACCGGAGGCCAAGGAGGAGGCGACCGCGCTGATGGCCGCCTACCGGCAGGGCGGGCCGCAGGCCGCGCGCTTCCCCGGGATGCTGTGGCCGTTCGCGGTGTTCCTGTTCGGCGGCGCGGGCGCGGTCCGGCGCCACATCGACGAGGTGGTCGCCAACTGCCGCGTGCACGGCGGCGACTGGGATCTGGCCGTGGCGCTGATGTTCCGCACGCATGTGACCGTCGACTCGCCCGGCGCGCTGGCGGACGCCGACGCCGACCTGGCGGAGCTGCGGCCGCTGTGCGCGGGCCTCGGCGACCGCTGGATCCGCGCCCAACTGCACGGCGCCAGCGCGGAGATCGAGACGCTGCGCTGCCGGTACGACGCCGCGCGGGCCGACTTCGAGGAAGCGCTGCGGCTGGGCACGGAACTCGGCGCGCTCAGCGAGAACCCGTTCCTGCTGGGCCGGATGGCCGACCTGGAGCACCGGGCGGGCGACGACGAGGCGGCGCGCAAGCTGTGCGCGCAGGCCGAGGAGGAGGCCGAGCGGTTCGCGGTGTGGGACGCCCGCACCTACATCCGCTATCTCAAGGCCGTCCTGCTGCTGGGGCAGGGCGACACGGCCACGGCCAGGGAGCTGGCCGACCTGGTGGAGGGGCACGCCGCGGACGGGACGCCGCCGCCCAGCTTCCAGGTCCTGGTGCTCGGCCTGAAGGCGCGGGTCGCCGCCGCGGAGGGCGACACGCAGGCGGCGCTGGCGGGCATGGCCGAGGCGGCCCGGCAGGCCGTCGCGGTCGGCTGCACCGATCCGATGGTCGCCGAGCAGGTGGACGCGGCGGCGGGGGTGCTGGCCGCCGCCGGCGACCTGCCGGGGGCGGTGCGGCTGTCGGCGGCGGCCGGCACGGTCCGGGGGCAGCTGCCGCGGACGGTGCCGGAGCTGCGGGCGGACGAGGAGCTCCAGCGCCGGGCAGCGGAGGCACTGGATCCGGCGGCGCTGGCGGCCGCCCGGGAGGCCGGGGCCGGCCACGACAGGACCACGGTGGTGGACCTGCTCACTGCGCTGGCCGGCGGTTCCGGCGGGGAATAGCGCCACGAG
>WRCZ01000604.1 GCA_009783685.1 Actinomycetes bacterium | reverse complement strand
CGTCCGCCCCGGGGATCGGGGCGCAGCGAAAAGGCGGGGAGGCCGAAGGGGCGGATCTCGTGCCGTCCCCGGCCGAGTGGTTCGAGCTGCGCCGGGTGGGGCGGCACGACGTCGCGGACCGGCTGGCCGGGGAGGTCAGGGACGGGCGGATGAACGACGTCGACTGCGTCCGGATCCAGCAGGCGTGGTCCCTGGTGCACGGCCGCCGTGACGGAGCCCAGGAGTTCTCCGAGACGGTCATGCGGCTCGGCGGCGAGGCCTGCCTGCATCCGTCGGGCCAGCGCGACGTGCCTCGCCGCGCGGCCCGCCACGACCTGCTCGGCAGCCAAGTGCGCATCGGCAGGGGCGTGGTGGACAAGCGCAACGGCTATCAGTACCGCGGCTCGGGCATCGCGCTGGACCCGGTGGTGCTCGGTACGGGACTGCTGGCCGTGGGGCCCACGGGCTCCGGCAAGACCCGGCAGGTGATGCGTCCCGTGGCCGAGTCGCTGTGCCTGCAGGCCCTGGCGGGCCGGGCCGCCGTCGTCGCCGTCGGCGCGGCGGACGCGGACCTCGGCCCTGCGGAGGCCTACGACGTGGTGATCGCGCTGGGTGATCCCTCGTCCCAGTACGACCTCGACCTCTACGGCGGGACGACCGACCCCGACCTCGCCGCGTGGCTGCTGGCCGACGCGCTGGTCGACGGCCCCGAGACGGAGCAGCGGCGCGCGGCCACCGCCCTGGGGCAGGTGCTCGGCCCGTACGTCGCGGCCCACGGGCAGTTCCCGCCCGTTCCGGTGCTGCGGGAACTGCTGGACGGGGTGCCGCACGCGTACGCGGCCCTGCGCGCGGCGGTCGACGCCGTGGACGCGCCGGGGCTGCGGCGGGAACTCGACGCGCGCGAGCGGCAGTCGGCGCGCCCGGGCGACATCGGCGGGCAGCTTGCGGACCGGATCGCGACGCTCGACCGGCCGGCGTTCGCCGGGTTCTTCGACACCTCGGGGCGCGGCAGGCCGTTCTCGATGGACGCGCTCGCGCATCCGCTGCGGGTGCGCGTCGAGCTGCCGGAGCACGGCCACGCCGAGGCCTCGCGGATCCTGGTACGCCTGCTCCTGGCGCAGTTCACGACCACGGTCGCCCGGCGCCGGGACTCCTCGCTGTTCGCCTGCATCGTCGTCGACGACGCGGCCCACGCGATCACGCCGGCGACGGTCCGGGCGCTGTCGTCGCTCCGCTCGGCGCACGCCGGCGTGGTGCTGGGCCTGCGCACGCTGGACGACATCCCGGAGAACCTGCGTGGGCCGCTCGTCGGCGCCATCGGCTGCCGCATGGCACTGGCCGGGGTCACCCCGTGGGACGGCGGGTTCTTCGCCGAGGCGTGGGGCACCACCACTGTCCAGACCCAGGACATCACCAGGACCCCCGACCAGTCCGGTGGCCTTCCCCGCAGGATCGGCCGCGGTGTGCGGCGGTTGTTCACGGGCGAGACGGTGACCACCGAATCCGTCACCGTTCGCGAGGTCGAGCGGGAGCGGTGGTCGGCTTCGGATCTGGCGCACGGGGTGGCGGCGGGGCACGCGGTGGTGTCGATGACGACGACGGGCGGGGAGCACGCGCCCCCGGTGCTGGTGGATCTGCGGGGATGAGGGGCCGCTGTACGGTGCGGCACAATTGAAGCGTCGTCCGGGACCGGACGGCCCAAGAACACGGGGTCACCAGTCGGTATGCCGCTCACTCTCGCGTCACTCGCCCACCACTCGGCGCTCAAGCTGGCCGTTCTCGCCGGGGCCGGCCGGCTCGACGCCGAGGTCCGCTGGGTGCACACCAGCGAACTGGACGATCCGGGGCCGTACCTGGAGGGCGGCGAGCTGCTGCTCACCACCGGGCTCAAGCTCGACGTGCAGGACGCGGACGGGCTGCGCGCCTACGTGCGGCGGCTGGCCGGGGCCGGCGTCGTGGGGCTCGGGTTCGGCGTGGGCGTCGGGCACGACGCCGTGCCGCCGGCGCTGGTGGCCGCGGCCGAGGAGGCCGGGCTGCCGCTGCTGGAGGTGCCGCGCCGCACCCCGTTCATCGCGATCAGCAAGGCCGTGTCCGCGGCCGTCGCCGCCGACCAGTACAAGGCCGTCACCGCCGGGTTCGAGGCGCAGCGCGAGCTGACCCGCGCCGCGCTCGCCGCCGACGGCACCGCCGCCCTGCTCGCCCGGCTCGCCGCCCACCTCCACGGCTGGGCCGCGCTCTACGACGCCTCCGGCACGGTGCTGGCCGCCGCACCGGACTGGGCGGGCCGCCGGGCCGCCCGGCTGGCCGGCGAGATCGACCGGCTGCGCGACACCCCGGCGCCGGCCAGCGCCGCCGTCGCGGGGACGGCCGGCAGCGAGGACCGGGTGGAACTGCAGTCGCTGGGCACCGGCCGCCGCCCGCGCGGCTTCCTTGCGGTCGGCACCGAGGAGCGGCTGGACACCTCGGCGCGCTACGTCGTGCACGCCGCGGTCGCGCTGCTGACCTTGTCCCTGGAGCAGTCCCGCACCTTGCAGGACGCCCAGGCCCGGCTGGCCGCCGCGCTGCTGCGGATGCTGCTGGCCGGCGAGCCGCAGCACGCCCGCGCCGTCGCCGGCCGGCTCTACGGCCGGCTGCTGGAGCAGCCGGTGCGGGTGCTGATCGCCGAACCGTCGGACCCGCGCACCGGACCCGACGCCGTCGCGCTGCTCGGCGAGCGGGCCGAGGCCGCGGCCGTCCGTGCCGGCGAGCCGCTGCTGGCGGTGCGGGAGGGCGAGCGGCTGATCGTGCTGGCCGCGACCGACGCGCACGCGCTGGTCGCCACCGCCGACCTCGCCGACGCCGAGGACGCCCTGGCCGCGGGCCTGTCCGCGCCGGCCGAGGCATCGGACGTGCCGGAGGCGCACGAGCAGGCGGAACGGGCGCTGGCCGTCGCGCTGCGCCGCGGCCGCAACCTGGTCGAGCACGACGAGGTCGGCGCCGGCTCGGTGATGCCGCTGCTGGCCGACGACGCGGTGCAGGCCTTCGCCGAGGGCCTGCTGCGCCCGCTGCGCGAGCACGACGCGACGTCCCGCGGCGACCTGGTGGCCTCGCTCTCGGCCTGGCTGTCGCACCACGGCCAGTGGGACGCCGCCGCGGCCGACCTCGGCGTACACCGGCACACGCTGCGCTACCGGATGCGCCGGGTCGAGGAGATCCTGGGCCGCTCCCTGGACGACCCGGACGTCCGGATGGAGCTGTGGCTGGCCCTCAAGGCCCAGGGCTGACCCTCACCGGGTCGGGGCTGGCGTTCGGGGTGCAGGGCCGGCGCCCGTCGGGCCGGGGCTGGTGTTCGGGGTGCAGGGCTGGCGTTCGTCGGGCCGGGGCTGGCGTTCAAGGTGAAGGGCTGGTG
>WRCZ01000603.1 GCA_009783685.1 Actinomycetes bacterium | reverse complement strand
TGGCCGCGGCCGGCCTGGCGCACGGCCCGGTGTTCCAGGGCCTGCGCGCGCTGTGGCAGGACGGCACGGACCTCTACGCCGAGGCCGACCTGCCCGACGACGCCGCGGACGCCCGCTTCCTCGTCCATCCCGCGCTGCTGGACGCGGCGCTGCACGCGGTGGCGCTCGGGGACGACGCGGCCGGGGCGACCGGGCCCGCGGGCGAGGCCCCGCGCTGGCTCACCGCCGGCTCCGGGGTGACCCTGCACGCGGCGGCCCCGGGCGCGGCCGTCCGCGTGCGGCTGCGGGCCACCGGCCCCGGCCGGTACGCGCTCGACGTGGCCGACGCCACGGGCGCGCCCGTGCTCACCGCCGCCGGCGTGACGCTGAGCGCCGTCGACCAGCGGCGGCTCGCCTCCGGGTCCGGGCCGCGCGACGCGCTGTTCGCCGTCGAGTGGCCCGCGGTGCCCGAGCCCGAAGTCGTCCTGCCGGACTGGGCGTTGATCGGCGACGCCGGTGCCCTGCCCGCGCCGGGTTTCGACGGCAGCGTGCCGCACGCCGACCTGGCCGCGCTCGGCGAGGCGCTGGACGCGGGCCTGCCCGCGCCGCGGTGGGTCGTCGCGGCCTGCCCGCAGGACACGGGCGACGACCCCGCCGCCCGCGCCCATGCCGTGGCGCGGGACGTCCTCGGCCTGGCCCGGCAGTGGCTCGGCGACGACCGGTTCGCCTCGTGCACCCTGGTGCTGCTGACGCACGGCGCGGTCGCGGCCGGAGGCGCCGATCCGGTGCGGGACCCGGGCGCGGCGGCCGCATGGGGCCTGCTGCGGTCGGCGCAGTCCGAGAGCCCGGGCCGCTTCCGCCTGATCGACCTGGACGACGACCCCTCCTCGGCCGCCGCCCTGCCCGCGGCCCTCGCCGCCGACGCTCCCCAACTCGCCGTCCGCACCGGCACCTTGCACGCCCCGAGGCTGGCCTCCCTGGCCGCCGCCGCGCCGGAGGGCGAGCGCCCGCCCGTCCTCGACCCGGAGGGGACCGTCCTGATCACCGGCGGCACCGGCGCCCTCGGCGCCCTGCTGGCACGGCACTTGGTGACGGCGTACGGGGTGCGGCACCTGGTGCTCACCAGCCGGCGCGGCCCCGCCGCCGCGGGAGCCGAGGAACTGCGCGCCGAACTGGGCGCGTTGGGCGCCGAGGTGACGGTGGCCGCGTGCGACGCGGCCGACCGGGACGCGCTCGCCGCCCTGATCGCCCGCGTGACCGGCGACGGGCGGCCGCTGTCGGCCGTCGTGCACACCGCGGGCGTCCTCGACGACGGCGTGGTCGCCGCGCAGACGCCCGAGCGGGTCGCCGCCGTGCTGCGGCCGAAGGCCGACGCGGCCTGGCACCTGCACGACCTGACGCGGGACCTGCCGGGCACGGCCTTCGTCCTCTTCTCGTCGGCCGCGGGCACTCTCGGCAATCCCGGACAGTCCGGTTACGCCGCCGCGAACGCGTTCCTCGACGCCCTCGCGCAGCACCGCAGGGACCTCGGCCTGCACGCGACCAGCCTGGCCTGGGGACTGTGGGAGCAGCGCGGCGCCATGACCGGCGGGCTCGACGACGCCGACCGGGCCCGGCTCGGCCGGCAGGGCGTCGTGGCGCTCACCTCCGCCGACGGCCTCGCCCTGTTCGACGCGGCGCTCGGCCTCGACCGCGCGGCGCTCGTGCCGGTGCGGTTCGACCGGGCGGCGCTGCGCGCGACCGCCGCCGACGGCATGCTCCCCGAACTGCTCCGGGGTCTCGTCCGGGTGCCCGTCCGGCGCGCCGGCCTCCGCACCGGCGGCGGCTCGCTGGAGGAGCGGCTGACCGGCCTCTCCCCGGACGACCAGCTCACGCTCGTGCTCGACCTGGTGCGCCGCCAGGTCGCCGCGGTGACCGGCCGCGCCTCGGCGCAGGACGTCGCCCAGGACCGCTCCTTCAAGGAGCTGGGCTTCGACTCGCTGCGCGCGGTCGAGCTGCGCAACCGCCTGACGGCCGCCACCGGCCTGCGGCTCTCCGCCACGCTCGTCTTCGACTACCCCAGCTCCGCCGCCCTCGCCGCGCACCTGCTGACCCTGGTGCGCACCGAGGACCCGTCGACGGCCGACGGCCTGCTCGCCGGTCTCGAAGCGTGGGAGGCGGCCGTGCTGGCGCTGCCCCCGCAGGACGAGCAGCTCGACCGGATCACCGCCCGCCTGCAGGCGCTGCTGTGGAAGGTCGGCGCCGACGCGGCCGCGGGCGCGCCCCGCGGCGGCGGCGACCCGGCCGGCGCCCCGCCCGCCGACCTCGCGTCGGTGTCCGACGACGAACTGTTCCTCGTACTCGACAACGAACTCGGCACGTCCTGAACCGAAGAGGTCTTATGAACGCGAACTCCGCCGGGCTCGACGCCACTGCGACCACGGCCGCCCGTACCGCCGGTGCGGCGCCCGCCGCACCTCCGGGGGCCACGACCGCGGACACCACGACCGTGGAGCGGCTCCGGGACTACCTCAAGCGCGCCACCGCCGACCTGCAGCAGGCCAACCGCCGGCTGCGGGACGCGCAGGCCAGGGAGACCGAGCCGATCGCCGTCGTCGGGATGAGCTGCCGCTTCCCCGGCGGCGCCGCGTCCCCCGACGCGTTGTGGCAGTTGCTCGTCGAAGGCCGGGACGCCATCGGCGAGTTCCCCGCGGACCGCGGGTGGGACGGCGAGGAGCTGTACGACCCCGACCCGGACAGCAGCGGCAAGTCGTACGTGCGCGAGGGCGGGTTCGTCCACGATGCGAGCCACTTCGACGCGGACTTCTTCGGGATCAGCCCGCGCGAGGCGATGGCCACCGACCCGCAGCAGCGGCTGCTGCTCGAAGCGGCGTGGGAGGCGTTCGAGAACGCGGGCATCATGCCGGACGGCCTGCGCGGCAGCAGGACCGGCGTCTTCGCCGGGGTCAACGGCCAGGACTACGCCCAGCATCTGGCCGGCGGCCTGGAGGCCGCGGAGGGCTACCTGATCACGGGCACGTCGGCGAGCGCCATCTCCGGCCGGGTCGCCTACACCTTCGGGCTGGAGGGCCCGGCGGTCACCGTGGACACGGCGTGCTCGTCGTCGCTCGTGGCCATGCACCTGGCCGTGCAGGCGCTGCGCGGCGGGGAGTGCGGGCTCGCGCTGGCCGGCGGCGTCACCGTCATGTCCACCCCTGCGCTGTTCACCGAGTTCAGCCGCCAGCGCGGCCTGGCCCGCGACGGCCGCTGCAAGCCCTTCGCCGCGGCCGCCGACGGCACCGGCTGGGGCGAGGGCGCCGGCCTCGTCCTGCTGGAGCGGCTGTCCGACGCGCAGCGCCACGGCCACGAGGTGCTCGCCGTCATCCGCGGCTCCGCCGTCAACCAGGAT
>WRCZ01000602.1 GCA_009783685.1 Actinomycetes bacterium | reverse complement strand
TGCCGGACGGCGCGGAGTGGGACTGCGCGAGGGCGTGGGCCTGGGACGACGCCTGGGAGGCGGGGACGCCGTGCGCGATCAGCGACGTCCGCAGGCGCGACTCGAAGACGGCCACCGAGATCGTGCCGAGGACGGCCAGCCCGAGGCTCGCCGAGTAGTTGCGGACGGTCTGGGTGATGCCCGTCGCCTCGCCGTACGACAGGCGCGACGCCCGGTTCACCGCGTCCGTGCTCGCCGGCGTCAGCATCATCCCCATCCCGAAGCCGGCGAGGATCACGTACCACTGCTGCGTGCCGAAATCGAGGTCGGTCACGTCGCCGGCCAGCAGCAGGAAGCCGACCGCGGAGAGCACGCACCCCAGCACCACCGGGCGCTTGGCGCCGCCGCGGTCCAGCATGCGGCCGCCGATCTGGGACGCGATGACGAAGCCGATGAAGAAGTACAGCAGGTAGATCCCGGCACCCGACGCGGACTTGCCCAGCCCGATCTGCGCGTACTCGCTCGCGAAGAAGAACAGCGGGATGAACACCAGCATCGAGATGCCCAGCACCAGGTTCTGCACCAGGAACGCCCGGTTGTGGAAGATCCGCACCTGCATCAGCGGCGAGGCGGTGCGCAGCTCCACGCGGAAGAAGACGACGAGCAGCAGCACCCCGGCGCCGATGCACAGCCCGATGCCCGGGTTCGACCAGTGCCAGATCTGCGCCTGCTGGAAGCCGAACACGCTGAGCCCGACGCCGCCGGCGATCAGCGCGAGGCCCCGGTAGTCCATGGGCGCCGGCCGGTGCTCGGTCACCGGCCGGGACAGCGCGATGAGGACCAGGGCGATGACGGCGACCGGGACGTTCACCCAGAAGATCGCCCGCCACGTCCACTGCGTCAGATAGCCGCCCAGCACCGGGCCCACCGCGGTGAGCCCGCCCGCGATCCCGAAGAACAGCGCCAGCGCCCGCCCGCGCTCGCGCAGCGCGAACGTCTGCACCACGATGCCCAGGGCCGCGGGGAACATGATGGCGCCGCCCGCGCCCTGCACCGCGCGGAAGGTGACGATCCACGCCTGCGCCGCGCCGCTCTTGGGCGTCAGCCCGCACAGCAGCGACGAGAGCGCGAAGATCAGCACCCCGGCGACGACCACCCGCCGGTGGCCGCGGGTGTCGGCCAGCCGGCCGCCGTACGCGAACAGCGCGGCCAGCGTGAGCAGGTAGGCGTTGATCGCCCACTGCAGGCCGGTGGTCGACAGGTCCAGCTCCTGCTGGATGTTCGGGGCCGCGATCGACACGATGGTCTGGTCGATGAAGGTCATCGCCACCGCGAAGATCATCGCCGCGAGGACCAGGTTGCGGTTCCCCGCTCTGCCGCCGCCCGCCGTCGCCGCCGTGTCGCTCACGCCCGCTCCTCGCTCCTCAGCCGGTGGCCGCCGGCCCGGACCGGCGCCGGGGCCCGACGGCCCGCAGGCTCCCGGCGGTCCGGACGCGAGGGGCCGGAGCCCAGCGGCCGCCGCCGTTTTCCCCACCGTCGGCCACCGCCCGCCTCCCCGCGAGCCCGCGGCGGCCAGTCGGGCGCCCGGGCCCGCCGAGAATCCCGTGTCACGGGCCTGTCCGGGGTCCCTGGGCGTCGCGATAATGCGGGGCATGGGGTCCGTGATCACCGTGGTGGCCGTCGCACTGGTGGTCGCGGGCGCGGCGGCGGGCCTGTTCTGGCTGGTCCGCGGGCGCCGCGGGTTCGGCACGCCCGCCGACCGGGCCGCCTTCGCCACCCTGCACGAGGCGTCGCTCGCCGCGCCCCCGCTGCGCGACGGCCTCAACCCGGACTCCGCGCGCCGCGCCGCCCGCCACCTGCGCGCGCTGCTCGGCACGCCGGCGCTGGCCGTCGTCGGCGACGGCGTGCTGCTGGCCTGGGAGGGACCGGGTCGCCGGCACGCCCCGGCGGCCGTCGAGCACGCCCGCGAGGCGATGCAGACCGGCCGGCCCTGGGTGGTGCCGCCCGAGATCGTCGAGTGCGGCGACCTCGACTGCCCGGTGCACAGCGCCGTCGTGGTGCCGCTGGTGGTCGACGGCCTGGTGGTCGGCGCGCTCTCCGTCTACGCGCGGCAGGTCTCCGCGGGGCTGGTGCGGGCCGCCGGGGAGGTCGCGCACTGGGTCATCGCCCAACTCGAACTCGCCGAACTCGACCGGTCCCGCACCCGCATGGTGGAGGCCGAACTGCGCGCCCTGCGCGCCCAGATCTCCCCGCACTTCGTCTACAACTCGCTGACCGCGATCGCCTCGTTCGTCCGCACCGACCCCGACCAGGCCCGCGAACTACTGCTGGAGTTCGCCGAGTTGACCCGGTACAGCCTGCGCAGCCACGGCCAGTTCAGTACCCTCGCCGAGGAGTTGCGGTCCGTGGACCGCTATCTGCGCCTGGAACGCGCCCGGTTCGGCGCCCGGCTCCAGGTCGACCTGTTGATCGCCCCCGAAGTGCTGCCGGTGGCCGTGCCGTTCCTGTGCCTCCAGCCGATCGTGGAGAACGCGGTACGGCACGGCCTGGGACCCAAGCCGACACCCGGCCGGGTCACGATCCGGGCGGAGGACGCGGGCGCCGAGTGCCGGATCAGTGTGGAGGACGACGGGGTGGGCATGGACCCCGAGGAGGTCCGCGTGCAGCTGGCCGGGGAGGGCGAAGGGGACTCGCTCGGCCTCGGCAACGTGGACGAGCGACTTCGGGCGGTCTTCGGCGACGAGTACGGGCTCGTCGTGGAGACCGCCCCGGGCGCCGGGACCAAGGTCAACGTCCGGGTGCCCAAGTACCGGAACGGGGTGCGTGCGTGACGATGCCGCTGCGGGTGCTGGCCGTCGACGACGAGCCGCCCGCCCTGGAGGACCTGACGTACCTGCTGCGCGGCGACCACCGGATCGGGCGGGTGCTCGCCGCCGGCAGCAGCGACGCCGCGCTGCGGCTGCTGGAGTGCGAGCCGGTCGACGCGGTGTTCCTCGACATCCGCATGCCCGGCCTCGACGGGCTCGACCTGATGCGGGTGCTGCGGCGGTTCGCCCACCCGCCCGCGGTCGTGTTCGTCACCGCCTACGAGGACTTCGCCGTCGACGCGTTCGCGCTCAAGGCGTGCGACTACCTGCTCAAGCCCGTCGGCCGGGAACGGCTGGCCGAGGCCGTGCGGCGGGTCGCCGAACTCATCGACGGCGGGCCCCCCGGCACGGGCGGGGCGTCGCGCGCCGGCCGGGGCGCCGACGCCGCCGACGAGCGGATACCCGTCGACCTCGGCGGGGTCACCCGCTTCGTCTCCCGCGACGAGGTGGCCTACGCCGAGGCCAGCGGCGACTACGTACGGCTGCACGCCGGCGGCCGGGCGCCGCTGGTCCGGGTCTCCCTGGCAGTGCTGGAGGAGCGCTGG
>WRCZ01000601.1 GCA_009783685.1 Actinomycetes bacterium | reverse complement strand
TCGGCTACGGCTTCTCGCTCGGCAGCCTCGCGTGGGCCGGCATCCCGACCACCGTGCACTTCTGGTCGCTGGTCAGCGACCGCTTCCGGGGCTCGGGCACCCCCACCGCAGGGCTCCTCGACGCGGCGAGCTTCGTCGGCCTGACGGGACTCCAGATCGGCCTGCTGCTCTACGTCACCGTGCGGGACCGGCGTGCCCGCGCCACCTCAACCCAAGGAGCACCGTCATGACCTCGTCCCCGACCCGGCACCTGTGGATCAGCGCGGCGCCCTCCGACGGCCCGTCCCCCCTCGCATCGCCCCTCCCGTCCCGCGGGCCCTCGGCCGGTCCGGCCGGGCAGCCGGCCTCCGGTGCCGGGACCGGTTCGGGGACCGGCGCCGGCACCGGGGACGCGCCACGCTTCACCGTCGAGGTGCGCTGCCATCGCCGGCTGCGCGGCCCGTACACCGGCGGCGGCGCCCTGATCCGCACGGTCGTCCCCGAACTGACCGCGGACCACGCCGCGTTGCTGGCTGCCCGTGCCACCGAGGTGATCGCGCTGGCGCCGGACCTGGCCCCGATGGTGCCGATCGCCCCGCAGACCCTGACCGCGCTCGCCAGCCGCGCCGAGCGCACTCGCTTCTACTCGGTGGCGCGCACGCTGCGGGTGGCGCACGGCATCACCGAGCTGCTGGTCGACTGGGCCCGCGCCCTGCACCCCGGTGGCGTGGAGCTGCGGTTCCAGGAGCTGGACCGGGCCGACCCGACGGACCGCGAGCTGGTCGCCGTGCTGCTGCGGCGCTGCGATCCGGCGCTCATCCGGGTGGTCGTGGACGAGGCGGCGAACGCGCTCGACCCGGTCGCCGCGGCGCGGGCGTCCGCGGCCGCCGAGGCCGCCGCCGCGCAGGGCACCGGCGCCCCGAGCATCGCGGACGACGAGCTGGCCCGCGCCCTGCGTGCCCACGCCGACCCGGTGACCCGGCCGGCGCCCGCGGTGGCCGGCCTGCCGGCCGGCGCCGACCCGGCGCAGCTGTTCGTCGACGGCGAGGGCACCAGCACCGACCCGCGGCTGGCCGCCGCCTACGCCGCGCTGCCCGCCGCGGAGCGCGCCGCCCGCCACGAGGCGCGCGCGGCGTACCTGGCCGAGCACGGCGAGCCCGGTTCCGCGCTCGGCGCGCGGCTGTACCACCTGGAGCACGGCTCGGACCCGCTCGTCGCGGGCACCGCGTTCGTCGAGGGCTGCGAGGTCTGCTTCGACGGCGGCTTCTACGAGGCGGCGCTCGACATGGCGGTGCGCGGCCGTGCCCTGTTCGGCGACGAACGGCCCAAGCCGTACTGGAACCTGACGAACAAGACGGGCGCCTGCCTGTCGTACCTGCGGCGCGGCGAGAAGGGCTTCTCGTACTTCGCCGAACTGCGGGCCGGCAGCACCGACCCGGAGATCCACATGAACAGCTGCTACATGATGGCGATGCTGTACACCCGCCACCTGCCGAAGAACATGCACGACGAGACCCGGGCCACCGAGTGGGTGAACACCGCGATCGCGTTCGCGGACAGCCGTCCCGACCCGCACCGGCGGGTGTTCGTCGGCGCGTTCATGCGCAACGCCAAGGCGCTGGTGGAGCTGCACCGCGGCGACCTGCGGGCGTCGCTGGACCTGGTGAACGACGCCATCGCGATGACCGACGCGGACCTGGGCCCCGACGAGCAGCTGCTGCACCGCTCCGTGCTGCGTTACAACCGCGCGCAGATCCTCGCCGCGCTCGGCGACCACGAGGGCTCGCTCGCCGACTACGACCTGGTCATCAGCCGTGACCCCGACTACGGCGACTACTACTTCGAGCGGGCGGGGGAGCACCGGGCGGCCGGCGACCACGCGGCGGCGCTGGCGGACTACGCGGAGGCCCTGCGGCTCAGCCCGCCCTTCCACGAGGCGCACTTCAACCGGGCCGACCTGCTGCGGGAGATGGGCGAGGAGGAGGCCGCGCTGCGCGACCTGGACTACGCGGCGATCCTCGACCCCGCCCACGTCGACACCCTCGTCAACCGGGCCGACCTGCTGATCGCGCTGGGCGAGCTGGACCGGGCGGCCGACGACGTGCGGGCCGGCCTGGCCATGGACGCCAAGAACGTCCGGCTGCTGTGCGCGCAGGGCACGCTGCTGGCCGAGTCCGAGCAGGCGGAGGCGGCGTTCGCCAGCTTCACCGCCGCGCTGGAGGCGGATCCGGAGTTCGCGGCGGCCTGGGCGAACCGCGCGGTGCTGGCGTACTCGGCGGGCCGGCCCGCGGACGCGGTGGACGACCTGGACCGGGCGGTGGCGCTCGCCGACGACCCGGTGCTGCGGGCCAACCGGGCACTGGCCCTGCAGGACCTCGGCGAGCACGCCCGGGCGCTCGCCGACCTGGACGCGGCGGTGCCGGCGCTCGCCGGCGAGGACCCCGACCTGCTCTTCCGGCGCGGCACCGCCCGCCACGCGCTGGGCGACGCCGAGGGCGCACGGGCCGACTGGGCCGCGCACCTGGCGGCGTACCAGGAGCTGGGCGAGGAGTCGCCGTTCGCGCAGGAGTTGCAGCGGCTCGCGGAGAGCGCGGCATGACGGCGGTCAGCGAGGCGAGGGAGGCCGCGGACCCGGCCGGCCCGGCGGACGACCCGGTCCACCCGGTCCACCCGGTCCACCCGCTCCCCCCGGCCGATCCGGTCGACCCGGCGGCGTTCCGCTCCGTGATGCGGCACCACGCCAAGGGGGTGGCGGTCATCACCGCGGGCCAGGACGCGCCGGTCGGCTTCTGCGCGACGTCGCTGACCTCGGTGTCGCTGGACCCGCCGCTGGTGTCCTTCACCGTGGGGCTGGCGGCGTCGGCCCGGTCGACGGTGGAGCGGGCCCGGCACGTGGCGGTGCACCTGCTCGCCGAGGACCAGGAGGAGCTGGCCCGCAGGTTCGCCCGCAGCGGGGCGGCCCGCTTCGGCCCGGCCACCTCCTGGCACCGCGGCGCCCTCGGACTGCCGGTGCTGGACGACGTCCTCGCCTGGCTGGCCGTGTCCCTGGTGCGCGTGATCCCGGCCGGCGACCACGCGCTGGTCATCGGCTCCGTGGTCGGCGCCGGCACCGGGCGGGCGGCCCGGCGCGCGGGCCGCCCGCTGGTCCACCACGACGGCGTCTTCGGCGGCTTCGCGCCGCCGGAGGGGGCACCGGGGAGGCCGCGCGGCTAAGAGCCCCGATCCCTTATTCCCCCTTTGACCTGTCAAGGGTGGAAGGTAGGGTGGCGGGCATGAGTCTTCGACATGCGGTGCTGGGTCTGCTCACGGAACGTCCGGCCAGCGGCTACGACCTGATGAAGCTGTTCGAGACCTCGCTGGCCAACGTCTGGCCGGCCACCCAGAGCCAGGTCTACGGGGAGCTGGGCAAGCTGGCGACGTCCGG
>WRCZ01000600.1 GCA_009783685.1 Actinomycetes bacterium | reverse complement strand
CCAGCGCGCGCACCATCGTCGACTTCGCGGTGCCCTTCTCACCCCGTACGAGCACACCGCCGATCGACGGTGAGATCGCGTTCAGCAGCAGGCCCAGCCGCATGTCGTCCATCCCGACGACGGCGGTGAACGGATAGATGGCGGTGCTCATGCGGCAATGCCTCCGGTGGTCGTCGTGTACTGGGGCCAAGTGGTGGTCATGGCGCCCCTGGTGGAAGGAACGGCAGCCCCTCGGGCACCCCGTTCTCGATGAGCCGCAGCAGCGCGTCCGTGTCCGCGTGCTCCTCGATCAGATCGCCCAGCCGGTCCAGCTGCTCCTCCCGCAGCGCCGCGAAGCTCGTGTCCGGCGCCGGGACGAACGCGCGGCCCGCCGCCTGGGCGACCTGCCGCAGAAAGGCGCGGCGGAAGCCGTCGCTCTCCACCGGGCCGTGCCAGTGCGTGCCCCACACCGAGCCCACCCGGCAGCCGTCGAGGAAGGCGTCGCCGCCGGTCACCTCGGCGACGCCGTGGTGGATCTCGTAGCCCTCGACCGGCTCGCCCAGCGCCTTGCCGGCCGGCCGCGCGAGGGTCTTCTCGGCGGCGAACCGCACCCGCACCGGCAGCACGCCCAGCCCCGGCACCGTCCCGGCCCGCGACTCGACGTCGTCCTCGATGCGTTCGCCGAGCATCTGGAACCCGCCGCAGACGCCCAGCACCGGGCGGCCCTCCGCGGCGCGCCGCACGATCGCGTCGGCCAGCCCCCGCTCCCGCAGCCAGGCCAGCGCCCGCACGGTGCCGCGGGTGCCCGGCAGCACCACGAGATCGGCGTCGGCCAGCTCCTCGGGCCGGTCCACGAACCGCACGATGACACCGGGTTCGGCGGCCAGCGCGTCGACGTCGGTGAAGTTGGACATCAGCGGCACCGCGGCCACCGCGACCCGCAGTACGTCCGGCCCGTACGGCGGGGCCACCACGCTCTCGCGCACCGCGCCGCGCAGGGAGACGCGCAACCCGTCCTCCTCGTCGATGCCCAGGCCGTGCGCGTCCGGCAGCACGCCCAGCGCCGGCCGCCCGGTCAGGTCCTTGAGCATGTCCAGGCCGGGCTCCAGCAGCGTCACGTCACCGCGGAACTTGTTGACCAGATAGCCCGCGATGTGCCGCTGGTCGTCGGCGGACAGCAGCGCGGTCGTGCCGAAGAACGACGCGAACACCCCGCCCCGGTCGATGTCGCCCACCACGACGACCGGCAGCCGCGCCGCCCGTGCGATGCCCATGTTGACGATGTCCGTGCGGCGCAGGTTGATCTCGGCGGGGCTGCCCGCGCCCTCGCAGATCACCGCGTCGTGGGTGCGTGCCAGCTCCTCCAGGCAGCCGGCCACGGTGTCCAGCAGCTCGGCCTGGCGGCCGCCGTGGTAGCCGCGGGCGCTCAACTCGCCCACGGCGCGCCCCAGCACGATCACCTGGCTGCTGCGGTCACCGCCCGGCTTCAGCAGCACCGGGTTCATCAGCGCCGACGGCTCGACCCGGGCCGCCTGCGCCTGCATCGCCTGGGCGCGGCCGATCTCCGCGCCGTCGCGGGTGACGAACGAGTTCAGCGACATGTTCTGGCCCTTGAACGGGGCGACCCGCACGCCCTGCCGGACCAGCCAGCGGCAGATCCCGGCGGTCACCACGCTCTTGCCCGCGTCGGAGTGCGTCCCCGCGACGAGCAGGCCCTTCACCCGCTGCCTGCCGGCCGTGCCCCGGGCCGCGCTCATCGCGCCCCCTTCGCCGGTCCGGCCGTGCCCGCGCGGCGGCGCGCGGCGGACAGCAGCACGGACGCGCCGAGCGCCAGCGCGCCCACCCGGCGCGACAGCCGGATGGCGCGCGGGATGTCCGCGGGGCCGGGCGCGGGGAACTCCGCGCCCAGCACGGGCCGGTGCTCGACCCGCCCGCCGTAGGCGAGCGTGCCGCCCAGGCGCAGGTGCAGGGCGCCGGCGAACGCGGCTTCCACGGGGCCGGCGTTGGGGCTCGGGTGGGACCGGGCATCGCGGCGCCAGGTGCGCAGCGCGGCGCGCGGGTGCGGCCCGGCCAGCGCGGCCAGCGCCGCGGTCAGCCGGGCGCCGGGATATCCGGCGGCGTCGTCCAGACGGGCCGACGCCCAGCCGAACCGCAGGTAGCGCGGGGAGCGGTGCCCC
This sequence comes from Actinomycetes bacterium, assembly GCA_009783685.1. Classification (GTDB taxonomy): domain Bacteria; phylum Actinomycetota; class Actinomycetes; order Streptomycetales; family Streptomycetaceae; genus Actinacidiphila. The sequence goes on along the minus strand of WRCZ01000600.1, from coordinate 1,248 downwards.
ACCATGGCGTCCAGGGTGTTGACGGCGCGGAAACCGGCCAGCCCCGGCACCCCGAGCAGCCCGCCCCACACGAGCGCGCCCACCACGGCGTCCGAGGTGTTCTCGGCGACCGACTCCACCACCGCCCGCGCGACGCCGTCCGCGTCGAGGTGCTGCGGGTCGCGGCCGCACAGGTGCGGCAGCCGGGCGCGGGCGGCGGCCAGGTCGCCGGCCCGCAGCGCCTCGCCGATCGCCGTCGCCTCGCGGGCCAGCGACGTGCCGCCCAGCACCGACCAGGTGGCGGCCGCGGTCAGCGCGACGGTGAGCGCGGGGGAGGAGCGCACGGCCCGCCGGGCGAGCACCGCGGCACCCACCGCACCGCCGGCGCACAGCGCCGCATGGACCGTCCCGCTCAGCCGGTCGTCGCGCCACAGCCGGCGTTCCAGCGCCCCCGCGGCGCGCCCGAACCCCGCGACCGGATGGCCGCGACGCGGGTCGCCGGTGGCGAGGTCGCACAGGAACCCGAGCGCGGCGCCGTACGCGTAGCCGTCTCCGGCACGTGTGGCTCGCATCGGCTCAGCCCGCCGTCACGCTCCGGCGGGGCGGGGCCGAGGGTGGGCACAGGCCCGGGGGCGGGACGGCGCAGGGGACGGTGGGCAGGGCCGAACACGGCAGTGTGCCGGGGGTGTTCGCGCCCACTCGGGTGCCGGGCATGGCAGAGGTCCTCACTCAGGGTCCGCGCCCTGGTTCGACGTGACCGGCGGTGAGAGTCTCCTGGCTCCCGGATCAACGCACTCCCGGTCTTCCAGCCGGAGAACCGGCCGTGACGTACGGGTTGGGAGTGCACTCCCCGGTGACAGTGGCGGGACCGCGCCGGATTCTCACCGGACTTCCTCTCCTGCCGCCGTATGGCTCCCGGCAGTTCACCACGTGCGCGATACCGGGTCAACTCCCCGTTGACCTGCGGGGATGGAGTGTGGCGAGGTCCACACCCCGGCGCCCCCTCGCGGGGACGGCGCGGGGCGGTCGGGCACGGGCGCGCCCCGCGGCGGGCCCGGCCGGCGCGTTCGGGGACGACGACGGGTACGGCCGCTTCCGGACGGACCACCGCGGGCGTCGCGTGCGGACCGTCGCGCGTGCGGTCACGTCCGGACCTTCGCGATGGCCGTCACGTCCGGACGGCCACCAGGGGCGTCACGTCCGGACGGTCACGGCGAAGGTCACGTCCGGACGGCCACGGCGAAGGTCACGTCCGGACGGTCACTTCTG
>WRCZ01000599.1 GCA_009783685.1 Actinomycetes bacterium | reverse complement strand
TCTGCTGGGACGTCTACGCGCTCGTCGCGCCCCACCTCCAGGTGGTCACCAAGCAGGACGAGGCCGGCATCGTGGCCGTGCACCGGGACATCGTCGAGGCCGTACGGGTCGCCGACCTGGCGGCCTTCGACCGGGCGATCCAGACGCACTACCGCCCGGTCCGCCGTCGTATCGCCGCGGCGCGCGCCCGCAGCAGCGCGAACTGACCCGCTCTTCCCCCCTTCCTCTCGCGCCTCCGCACTTCCCCCTTGAACCAGGCCCGTTCACCGGGGTAGCGGCTCCGGAGATGACATCTGATGTCAGATATCATATGTACTCCTGAGGTGCTGATGCGCCTGCCGACGCGAGGAGTCACCATGCCCCTGACCGACCTGTCGCTCGCCGAATGCCGGGAGTACCGGCCGGACCTGCCCGTGCCCGGGGACTTCGAGGACTTCTGGCAGCGCACGCTGGCGGAGGCCGAGGCCGCAGGGACCGAGTGGGCGGAACCTGTCGTGATCCCGGTGGCCAACGGGCTGGCCCTGGTGGACACCTACGACGTCACGTTCGCGGGCTTCGACGGCCGGCCGGTGCGCGGCTGGCTGCGGGTGCCGGCCGGCGCGGCGGGACCGCTCGGCTGCGTCGTGGAGTTCCTGGGCTACGGCCGCGGCCGCGGGCTGCCGCACGAGAACCTCACCTACGCCTGCGCCGGTTACGCCCACCTGGTGATGGACACCCGCGGGCAGGGCTGGTCGGCCGCGTCCGGCGCGACCGACGACCCCGCGCCGCAGAACGCCGGCGGCGTGCCCGGTTTCCTCACCCGCGGCATCGAGTCGCCGGAGACGTTCTACTACCGGCGCGTCTACGTCGACGCCGCGCGCTGCGTGGCCGCCGCCCGGACGCTGCCGATGGTCGACCCGGACCGGATAGCCGTCACCGGCATCAGCCAGGGCGGGGGCATCGCGCTGGCGGCCGCCGGCCTGGTGCCGGGTCTCGCGGGCGTCCTGGCCGACGTGCCGTTCCTGTGCAACTTCCGGCGCGGCGCGGAGATCGCCGGCCGGCCGCCGTTCACCGAGATCGCCGACTACCTGCGGCTGCACGCCGACCGGACCGAGGACGTCTTCAGGACGCTGTCGTACTTCGACGCGGCGCTGCTGGCGGGCCGGGCGACCGCGCCCTCGCTGTTCTCCGTCGCGATGATGGATCCGATCTGCCCGCCCTCCACCTGCTTCACCGCGTACCACCGCTACGCCGGCCCGAAGGACGTCAGGGTCTACGAGTTCAGCGGCCACGAGGGCGGCACGGAGCTGCACCTGGCCGAGAAGCTGGCCTGGCTGCGCCGGCACCTCGGATAGCCGCCGGACCTGCCGGTGGTCCCGGCCGGACGGACCGGCCGGGACCACCCGTGCGGTGCGACGGCCGGTGACCCGGCGTCAGTCGCCCTCCACCCAGGCCGTGGTGAAGGCGGTGTAGACGATGCCCCCGGTGCTGCCGATCTCGTAGAGGTCGGCGATGCCGCCGCCGGGCAGCACGGCGGTCGTGGAGTAGCCGCCGCTGCCGGCCCTGAGCAGGGCCTCGTGCGGCCAGCTGGCGCCGTCGTCGTGGCTGATCCGGACCGTGATGTCCTGCCGGGTGGCGTTGTCGGCGGTGGCCGTGTTGCTCAGCACCGCCGTGCTGCTGAGCAGCGGGTGGTGCTGCGCGTCCACGGCGCCGGGCCGGGTGTACGAGATCTCGTCGCCGTTGCAGCCGGGGTCCAGCAGCCCGGAGTTCCAGGCCGTGCCGTAGGCGGAGGCGACGTCGGACGCGCCGCTGTCTCCCGCGGTGGCGTACCAGCGGTTGCCGCCGGCGTTGCTGCGCATGTTCTGCACGACCTTGCCGGTGCCGCGCTGCACGGCCTTGCTCTCGTTGACGCCCGTGCCGGCGGAGGTCCCGGCGTGCCAGGTGGCGCCGTCGTCGTCGGAGTAGAGGTTGGCGGCGTGGTCGCCGGCGGAGTCGTGGTAGACGAGCGGCTGGACCAGCCGGCCGTCGGCGAGCTGGATCCCGTGGCCGGAGGAGGCGAACATACCGGCCCACGCCGCGTTCCTGACGGACGGGTTGAGGTCGACCGGCGCGCTCCAGGTCGCGCCCTCGTCGTCCGAGGTGACGTACATGACGTGGGTGTTGGTGGTGCTCCCGGCCGAGGTGTCGCCGGGCACCGAACCGTAGTACCCGACGCCCACCTTGGGCGCGTAGGTGAAGAAGCAGAAGACCCGCCCGGTGGCGCGGTCGACGAGCAGGCTGGGGTCGCCGTAGCCCTCGGTCGTGGTCGCCGGGTGGGCGATGATCCGCGGCGCGGAGAAGGTGGTGCCGCCGTCGGTGCTGCGGGCCATCGCGATCTGGATGTTGTTGGTGCCGCCGCCGAGGTCGGAGCCGCCGTCGATGCGGGCGTCCATCGTGGCGATGACGGTACCGGACGCGGTCACCGCGAGCGCCGGGATGCGGACGGACTTCGCGGTGGTCGTCGTGGTGGTGTAGGAGACCCCGTCGGCGGCGAGGGTGTTGACGCCGCTGATCGGGGTGCTGGTGGTGAGGACCGGCTGGGCGTTCATGCCCGGGGTCCCCGCGCCCAGGCCGCAGGTGGCCGTGCCGGACTCGGTGCGGCTCCAGCTGCCCGCGGTCGTGGTGAAGGTGTAGGGCGTGCCGTTGGGGACCGTCCAGTACAGGCTGCTGTCGCCGGACATGGCGGGCACGGTCACCGTCCACGGGCCGTACGGGCGCCCGGGCCAGTCGACGGTGAAGGTGCGGGCGGCGGAGGAGCGGTTGTCGAGGGTCAGGCGCAGCCGGTGGGTGGCCGGCAGCGAGCCGTCGGCGTTGCGCGGGCACTCCATGCTCACCAGGGCGTGCAGCGCCGAGCCGCAGTCGAGGGTGCCGCTGACCGTGCTCGCGTAGCCCTGGGGCGTGGTGGTGGTGAACGTGTACGCGGTGCCGGACGGCTTGGTGAAGAAGAAGTGGCCGCTGTCGTGGGCCGCGACGTTCGCGGTCCAGGTGCCGGCGCCGGGCCAGGTCAGGGTGAACGTCGTCGCGGTGGAGGTGGCGTTGACGACGGTCTCCTGGATGCGGCCGCCGGAGGCGCAGTCCTGGCTGACGACCGCCGACTGGCCGGTGGCGGCGCTCGCCGGTGCCTGGGCGACGAGCACCGCCGCGGCCGCCACCCCGAGCGTGGCGGTCGCCGCGAGGGCGCGGTGCCGCAGGGATCCACGGGAGAGTCTCAAGGATTCGCTCGCATTCGTCGGAAGGGCCCGCGGGCGAGGCGCAGGGCAGGGCGCTGCCCGAAGGGCCGCGCACCGCGGGACGTGGGGGGGTGTGTTCCCGTGGTGCGGGGCCGGGCCCGGCCCCGCACCACGGGAACACACCCCCCCACGTCCCGCGGTGCGCGGCCCTTCGGGCAG
>WRCZ01000598.1 GCA_009783685.1 Actinomycetes bacterium | reverse complement strand
GCACGCCCTGGTCCGCACCCACGACGGGGACGGCGCCGACCGGCTCACCCCGGAGGAACTGCTGGGCATGGCCTTCCTGCTGCTCGTCGCGGGGCACGAGACCACCGTCAACCTCATCGCCAACGCCGTCCACCTGCTGCTCGGCCACCCCGGGCAACTCGCCGCCCTGCGCGCGGAACCGGAGCTGCTGGCGGGCGCCGTGGAGGAAACGCTCCGCTTCGAGTCGCCCGTGCCGGCGGGCACCTACCGCTACGCCGCGGAGCCGGTCGCTCTCGGCGGCGCCCTGATACCGGCGGGCGCGCGCGTCGTGCTCTCCATCGCCGCCGCGAACCGCGACCCCGCGCGCTTCCCCGCCCCCGAACGCTTCGACATCCGCCGCGACCCGGCCGCGACCCGCGCCCACCTCGCCTTCGGGCACGGCCTGCACCACTGCCTGGGCGCCCCGCTGGCCCGGCTGGAGGCGACCCTGGCCCTGCGCATCCTGCTGGACCGCTTCCCCGGCCTGGCCTTCGACGGTGACGGCACACCGCGGTGGCGCACCAGTCTCATGCGGGGCCTGCGGGAGCTGCCGGTGCGCTGGTAGAGGTCCCGCTGCCCGATCGGCGATAGCATCCGTACCGGGGAGCACTCTCCGGTACGGGGGCGGCACGGCGAAGGAGGAGACGCGATGGGCGGCGACGCGCCGACCGGGCGCCGCGACGCGTTGCGCAACCGTCAACTGCTGGCGCGGACCGCCCGCGAGGTCTTCGCCGAACAGGGGCTGGACGCCCCGCTCGACGTCATCGCCCGGCGCGCGGGCGTGGGCAACGCGACCCTCTACCGCCACTTCCCGACCCGTGCCGCGCTCGTGGACGAGGTCTTCCGGGACGCCCTCACCGGGACGATGGCCGCCGGCGCGCGGGCGCGCACCGCCGACGACGCGTGGACGGCGCTGACGCAGTACCTGCACGCCGTGTTCGCGACGCTCGCCGCGGACCGCGGCACGAACGACCTCATGACCACGAGCCTGGAGGGCGTGACCTCGCTGGAGGCCATCCACGCCGACAACCGCGCCACCATCACGGACCTGCTCCACCGCGGCCAGGCGCAGGGCACCGTCCGCCCGGACGTCACCACCGAGGACGTGCTCCTCGCCCTCGCGGCGCTGGGCAGGGTGGTTCCCGCGCTGACCACCGCCGGCCCGGACGCGTGGACCCGCCCACTGGCCCTGCTCCTCGACGGTCTCCGCGCCCACCCTGCCGCGCCGGCCCTCCCCGCCCCGGCCCTGACCACCCCCCAGCTCGCCGGCGTCCTCCTCGAACTCGGCCCCCACGGGCGGCGTTGAAGGAGGCCGTGGGCGGATCCTCCTCCCCCCACGGCCACTTCAGGACGGGCTGCGCGTACCCGCCGCCTTCGGGCAGGTCGACGACGGCCCGGGCTCAGCCCGTTGCCTTCGCCTCCTCGTACACGCCGTCCACCGTGCGGGGCACGCCCAGCGGGTTGCCGTCGCGCAGTTCGGCGGGCAGCAGTTCGTGGGGGGTGTTCTGGTAGCAGACCGGGCGCAGCCAGCGTTCGATCGCGGTGGTGCCCACCGACGTCGAGGTGCTGGTGGAGGCCGGGTAGGGGCCGCCGTGGTGCATGGCCGGGGCGACCGTGACACCGGTGGGCCAGCCGTCGACGACGACCCGTCCGGCCAGTTCGGTCAGCCGGGCCACCAGGGCGGCTGCCGCCTCGTCCCGCTCGTCGGCCGCGAGGTGCACGGTCGCGGTGAGGTTGCCCTCCAACGTGCCGAGCACGGCGTCCCGTTCGGCCTCGGAGGTGTAGCGGACCAGCACCGTCACCGGCCCGAAGCACTCGTCGAGCAGGCCGCGGTGCACTTCGCCGGCGGCCAGCGCCGCGGCCGGGACGGAAAGCACGCCCGGGCGCACCGACAGCGGCGCGGGTGCGTCCGCCTCGCCCGCGGCCAGGAGTTCCTCGACGCCCGGCAGCGCCGCGCGTTCGCGGGCGCCGGCCAGGAACGCCTCGCGCATCCGCGGGTCGAGCAGCGGGCCGGACGGCACCTGTGCCGCGACGGCGGCCTGCGCGACGGCGTCGCCGTCCCCGCCGGCCGGCAGCAGGACGAGGCCCGGCTTGACGCAGAACTGCCCCAGGCCCTGGGTGTACGAGGCGGCCAGCCCGGCGCCGATCTCGGCGCCGCGGGTGGCGGCGGCGCGCGCGGTGACCACGACCGGGTTCAGGCTGCCGAGTTCGCCGTGGAAGGGGATCGGCCGGGGACGGGCGGAGGCGATGTCGAACAGGGCCCGGCCGCCGCGCACCGAGCCGGTGAAGCCGACGGCCGCGGTGAGCGGGTGGCGCACGAGCGCGGGACCCGCGTCGAAGCCGTGCACGACGGCCAGCACGTCCTCGGGCAGCCCCACTTCGGCGGCCGCCGCCCGCAGGGCCCGCGCGCACAGGACGCTGGTCTGCGGGTGGTCGGGGTGCGCCTTGACGACGACGGGGCAGCCGGCGGCCAGCGCGCTGGCGGTGTCGCCGCCGGGGACGCTGAAGGCCAGCGGGAAGTTGCTCGCCGCGAAGACCGCGACCACGCCCAGCGGCACCTTGGCGCGGCGCAGGTCCGGGCGGGGCGCGGGCTGCGCCGCGGGGTCCGCGTGGTCGATGATCGCGTCCAGGTAGCCGCCGTCCTCGACGACGTCGGCGAAGGCCCGCAACTGGTAGCAGGAGCGGGCGAGTTCACCGGTGATCCGGACCCGGCCCAGCGCCGTCTCGGCGTCGGCGGCCGCGATGATCTCCTCGCCGTCCTTCTCCAGGAACGCCGCCGCGGTCCGCAGGAGTTCGGCTCGCCTGCGGCGGTCGCCCAGGGCCGCGCGGGTGGCGAAGGCGGCGCGTACGGCGGTGTCCACGTCCGCCGCCGTGGCCTCCACCGCGACCTGTCCTCGGGACTCCCCCGTGCGCGGGTCGATGCTCAGCACTTCGGTCACCGTGTCACTCACCGTCTCAGTTCGTTGGTTCTTCGCTGGTCTGGGGTTCCCCACCGGCCTGCTCCGCCGTCACGGTCTCGGCGACGGCGGCGAGTTCGCCGAGCCGTACCGGGACCGCGGGGGTGCGGCCGGAGAGCGGGCGCAGGTCGTCCGCGGTGGTCTCGCGGCCGTCGAGGCAGGCCGCGATGCCCGCGGTCGCGTAGCCGCAGATCCTGCCCTGGCACCAGCCCATTCCGGGCCTGGCCAGCATCTTCAGGGTGCGCGCGTCGGTCGCGCCGAGGTCGGCGTGGGCGTGGCGCAGGTCGCCGTAGGTGACCTCCTCGCACCGGCACACCACGGTCGCGTCCGGCAGCGTCCGCGGCCAGGCGGCCGGCACCGGGTAGGTGCGGTGCATGGCGGCGGCGAACCGCCGCCCCCGCCGGATGCGGGCCTGGGCGCGCCGGATCGCGGCCGG
>WRCZ01000597.1 GCA_009783685.1 Actinomycetes bacterium | reverse complement strand
CGAGCCAAAGGGCCCGCCGGTGTCTGGAGGAAGAACGCGCGGAGTCCCGCGAGGTACGAGCGGGTCGAGCACGATCGACCGGCAGACACCGGGTCTAAGGGCCCGGAGGCGAGAGGCCGGCAAAAAAAGGGCCGTGCGGATCAGGCCGTGGCGTGGACGAGCAGCGCGGTGTGGGGGAGGGCGAGCAGGCCGTCGGGGCGGCGGAACTCGCCCGCGAGGGCGTCGTAGGCGCCCCTGATCCGGGTGACGACGGCAGGCGGCTGGCGGGTCACGACCTGCCCGATGAAGGCGATGCCGGCCGCCGCGCCGGCCCACCAGTCGTCCGGGTCGACGATGTGGTTCCAGTGCTGCGGCGCGCACGACGCGTCCGCCAGGCCTGCCTCCCGCAGCAGCGCGGCCAGCCCGTCCGCGGTGCGCGGGAAGTCCTCCTCGGCGGCCAGGCCGGCGGGCATGTCCGCCGGACGGGTCGCGCCGGCCGCCTCCACGGCCCGCCCCAGCAGGGCCTGACCCGCCGCTCCGGGCGAGGCCCAGACGGTGAGCGCGATCCGGCCGCCGGGCGCGGTGACCCGGGTCAGCTCGGCGAGGGCGGTGCGCGGCCGCGCCACGTGGTTGAGCACGAAGTTGCCCACCACCGCGTCGAACTCGCCGTCGGCGAAGGGCAGCCGGGGGAGCGTGGCCTGCCGGACGTCGGCCTGCGGGACGTTGTGCGCGGCGAGCGCGACCATCGACGGCTCGGCGTCGACCGCCGTGACCCGGGCGCCGCGTGCGCAGGCCGCCGCGGCGACCGTCCCCGGCCCGGTCCCGACGTCCAGCAGCCGCAGCCCGGGCGCGGCGCCGTCCGGCAGCCCCGCCGCGTCCAGCAGCGCCGGCGCCGTGCCGGCGCACAGCCGTCCGAAGGTGCGCGCGTACGGCTCGGCCCGGCTGTCCCACGTGGCGCGCTCGAAAGCGTCGAAGGCATCCATGACCGGCCAACTCCGCGCCCGGCACGGGGGTTCCCGGCCCGGCGGGTACGCTGCGCCGATGAGCACCGACAACCGGGTGGGACCCCCGCACTTCGGCACCGAGCGCGAGATGCTGCGGGCCTTCCTCGACTACCACCGGGCCACGCTCGCCATGAAGTGCGAGGGGCTGACCGACGAGCAGCTCAAGGAGCGCTCCTCGCCGCCCTCCACGCTGACGCTGCTGGGCCTGGTCCGGCACATGGCCGAGGTCGAACGCACCTGGTTCCGCCGGGTGTTCGAGGATCACGACGCGCCCATGGTGTGGTCGGACACGCCCAACGACTTCCAGGCCGCCTACGACGGGAGCGCCTCCAGCCGGGCCGAGGCGTTCGCCGCGTGGGAGGCGGAGGTCGCGCAGGCGCGGCGCATCGAGCACGCGGCCGAGTCGCTGGACGCGGTGGGCTACCAGCCGCGCTGGGAGGAGGAGGTCTCGCTGCGCATGGTGATGTTCCACATGCTCCAGGAGTACGCCCGCCACAACGGCCACGCCGACTTCCTGCGCGAGGGCGTCGACGGCGTGGTGGGCGCCTGAATCCCGCCTGAACCGCGCATGAACCACGCCCGACCGAGCGCGCCCGACGGCCCGGCCGCCGCCCCTCAGCGGCGGCCAGGCGAACGCACCGTGCGACGCGGCCTAGTTGGGCACCGCGAGCAGCAGCGCGAAGCGCTCGGCGTCGTCCGTCCACCACTGGCGGACGGTGAAGCCGCCCTCGTGCAGTTCCTCGGTGAGGCTCTCGCGGCGGAACTTGCAGGACAGCTCGGTCCGCAGATCCTCGGCCTGGGCGAAGTCCAGGGACAGGTCGAGGTCGGGGATCTTCACGGTCTGGGCGACCCGCGACCGCAGCCGCATCTCGATCCGCTCCTCGTCGGCGTCCCACAGGGCGACGTGGTCGAACGCGTCGGGGTCGAAGTCGGCGCTCAGCTCGCGGTTGAGCACGTGCAGCACGTTCTTGTCGAACTCCGCGGTGACCCCGGCCGAGTCGTCGTAGGCGCGCACCAGCACGTCCGGGTCCTTGACCAGGTCGGCGCCGAGCAGCAGCACGTCGTCGCCGCTGAGCGCGAGCGACAGGGTGCGGTAGAAGGCGAGCCGCTGCGCGGGGTCGAGGTTGCCGATGGTGCTGCCGAGGAACGCCACCAGCCGCGGGCCCGGCTCGTCGGACAGCGCGAGTTCCGACTCGAAGTCGGCGACCGTCGCGGACACCCGCAGCCGCGGGTAGTCCCGGCAGACCGCCTCGCCGGCCTCGGCGAGCGCCGCCGCGCTCACGTCGAGCGGTGCGTACTGCTGCAGGGTGCCGCGCGCGGTGAGCGCGTCCAGCAGCAGGCGGGTCTTGCGGGACGAGCCGGAGCCCAGCTCGACCAGGGTGGCGGCCCGGGTCGACTCGGCGATCTCCGGCGCCCGCCGCTCCAGGATCTCCTGCTCCGCGCGCGTCGGGTAGTACTCCGGAAGCCGGGTGATCTGCTCGAACAGGTCACTGCCGCGCTTGTCGTAGAACCACTTGGGCGGGAGCGTGCGCGGCGAGCTGCCGAGACCGGCCAGCACGTCGGCGCGGAGGGTGTCGGTGAAGTAGCCGGCGGGCAGCCGGTCGTCGAGGGTGAAGCGGCTCTCGGTCATGTGCGTGTCCTTGCTGTCGGTGCGCACGGGGCGCAGCGCGCTGACCCGGACGCCGGCCGGGGTGGCCAGCAGCAGTGAGCGGTCGGGGACTTCCGTCCACTGCCCGGGCGCGTCGTCGGGCTCGGAGGCGACCAGTACGTGATCGGGGCCGGTGCGGTACCACAGCGTGTCGCCCCACGCGGTGGCGGCCAGCGTCCGGCCGTCGGTGAGCAGCAGGTTGAGCCGGGCGGTGGGCCGCGCGGCGGCCACCTCCCGCACCACGGCGGACAGCGCGCCGCCCGGCGGCTGCCCCTGCCGCAGCAGGTGCAGGGCCATCGCCCACAGCAGCGCGGAGTCCGACCGGGCCTCCATGGACAGGAGTTCGGCCGTCGGCAGCGACGTGGGCAGCCGTGTCCAGTCCGGGACGGCGCCGTTGTGGCTGAACAGCCAGCGCCCGTCGCGGAACGGCGCGGCCGCCGACTCGTCCTGCGTGGTGCCCGCGGTCGCCGAGCGGACCGCGGCGAGCACGGCGCCGCTGCGGACCGTCCGCAGCAGGTCCGCGAGGTTCTCGTCGGCCCACATCGGGACGGCCCTGCGGTAGCGGGCGGGCCGCACGGCGTCGTCGGGCGGCGCTGCCCCGCCGTCCGGACCGGCGGCGGCCGGGCCCGAACTCCCGTGCTCCGCACCGTCGTCGGCGGCCGGCGGGTACCACCCCACGCCGAACCCGTCGGCGTTGACCGTGCCGTGCCGCTGCCTGCGCGGCCGCCACGCCTGCTCGTACAGGCCGCGCGGCGGCTCGGTCAGCAGCCGCGCGAGCGGCACCGGCGGGCCCAGGTAGGCCAGATGACGGCACATCAGGCGCCCTCCCCGGGGG
>WRCZ01000596.1 GCA_009783685.1 Actinomycetes bacterium | reverse complement strand
TGCGCGACAAGCCACAACGATGCCGTTCGACGGCAAAAGCACCCCCAGGGGCAGCCCGGATCCCGCAAGGGGCGCGGGGAACTGCGCGACAAGCCCAAACGACGCCGTTCGACGGCAAAGCACCTCCGGGGGCACCCCGGACTCCGCAAAGGGGCGCGAGGAACTGCGCCGCGCACACGGCAGAGTGGCCCGGGGGCGGCCCGGGACCCGAGGCCCGGGCAGGGGGCCAGATGTGGCCGGGGAAGGCGACGCCAGGTCAGACCGTGGGGGCAGCGCGCCGCAACCGCACCGCACAGACCTTGAACTCGGGCATCCGCGAAGCGGGATCGAGCGCGGGGTTGGTGAGCGTGTTGGCGCGCCCCTCACCCGGCCAATGGAACGGCATGAACACCGTGTCGGGGCGGATCGACGGGGAGATGCGGGCCGGCGCCACGGCCCGCCCGCGGCGGCTGGTCACTTCGACCGGCTCGCCCTCGGCCACCCCGAGCCGGACGGCCAGGCGCGGGTGCAGCTGGACGAACGGGCCGGGCTCGGCCGCGTTCAGCTCGGGCACCCGCCGGGTCTGCGCACCCGACTGGTACTGGGCCAGCACCCGCCCGGTCGTCAGGTAGTACGGGTACTCCGGGGACGGCTCCTCCGCCGAGGGGCGGTGCTGCACGGGCGTGAACCTGGCCCGCCCGTCGGGCGTCGCGTACCGGTCGAGGAACAGCCGCGGCGTGCCGGGCGAGTCCGGCCCTGCGCACGGCCAGAACACCCCGTCCTCCGCGGCGATCCGGCCGTAGCTGATGCCGGAGTAGTCGGCCGGGCCGCCCGCCGAGGCGCGCCGCAGCTCGGCGAAGACCTCCTCGGGGTCCGCGGGGAAGCCCCGCGCCACGCCCAGCCGCCGGGCGAGTTCCGCCAGCACCTGGAGGTCCGAGCGGACGCCTGGAGGCGGGTCCACCGCCCGGCGCCGCAGCAGGACCCGGCCCTCCAGGTTCGTCGTGGTGCCGGTCTCCTCCGCCCACTGCGTGACCGGCAGCACCACGTCGGCGAGCGCCGCGGTCTCGGACAGCACCACGTCGCACACCGCGAGGAAGTCCAGCGCCTCGATGCGGGCGGCCACGTGCGCGGCGCGCGGCGCCGACACCACCGGGTTGGAGCCCATCAGCAGCAGGCCCCTGACGTCCCGCCCGAGCGCGTCCAGCAGCTCGTACGCGCTGCGGCCGGGCCCCGGCAGGTCGTCCGGGTCCACGCCCCACACCGCGGCGACGTGGGCCCGGGCCGCCGGGTCGTCCAGCTTGCGGTAGCCGGGCAACTGGTCGGCCTTCTGGCCGTGTTCGCGGCCGCCCTGCCCGTTGCCCTGACCGGTCAGGCAGCCGTAGCCGGACAGCGGCCGGCCCGAACGGCCGGTCGCCAGACACAGGTTGATCCAGGCGCTCACCGTGTCGGTGCCCTTGGCCTGCTGCTCGGGCCCCCGCGCCGTGAGCACCATGGACGCCGGGGCGTCGCAGAACAGCGCCACCGCCTCGCGCAGTCGGGGTACCGGCACCCCGGTGATCCGTTCCACCAGCTCCGGCCAGTGCGCCATCACCCCCGGCAGCGTCTCCCGCCAGCCGCTGGTGCGTCGCGCGACGAACTCCTGGTCCACCCGGCCCTCGGCCACCACCAGGTGCAACAGGCCCAGCGCGAGCGCCAGATCGGTGCCGGGGCGCGGCTGCAGGTGCAGGTCCGCCTGCTCGGCGGTGCGCGTCCTGCGCGGGTCGACGACGATCAACGTGCCGCCGTTCTCCCGCAGTTCGGTCAGGTACCGCAGGGCCGGCGGCATGGTGTCGGCGAGGTTGGAGCCGACGAGGATCACGCAGCCGGTGCGGGCCACGTCGGCGAGCGGGAACGGCAGCCCGCGGTCCAGCCCGAACGCCCGCTGGTGGGCGACGGCCGCGGACGACATGCAGAACCTGCCGTTGTAGTCGATCTGCGAGGTGCGCAGCACCACCCGGGCGAACTTGCCCAGCGCGTACGCCTTCTCGTTGGTCAGCCCGCCGCCGCCGAACACGCCGACCGCGTCCCTGCCGTGCGCCGCGGCGACCCGCCGCAGCCCGTCCGCGACCCGGTCCAGCGCCTCGTCCCAGCCCGCCGGGCGCAGCACGCCGTCCGCGTCCCGCACGAGCGGCGCCGTCAACCGCGCTGCGGGCGCGAGGAGTTGGGCCGCCGTGCGGCCCTTTCCGCACAGGGCGCCCCGGTTCACCGGGAACTCCGGCCGTTCCAGCACCTCGGCCACCGCGCCGCCGTCGCCGCCGGTACGGCCACCGGCATCGCCGTCGGCAACGCCCGCCGCACGCACCCGCATCCCGCACTGCAGCGCGCAGTACGGGCAGTGCGTGTCCACGGCCCCGAGGGAGGCAACAGCGGCGGGATCGCCGGGGACTGCGGGGTCCGCGGTCGGGCCGGCGGCGGCAGGAGCGCTCATGCGCCCAGCCTGCGGGCGCGGTGTTTCGCACCGCCCTCCCACCGGTTACGCGGCAGGCACGCCCCCCTCAGCGCCGCCCGTCCGCCGCTGTGAGGGCCTGCGCCACGCCGTTCTCGTGCGGCCCGAGGAACCGCGGATCGGGCTTCGCCGCGATGTCCAGCACCGCCTTGCCCGCGGCGAGCACCTCCCGCGCGCCGCCCGCCAGCCACGTCAGGTCGTGCTTCTCGTCGACACCGACTCCGTACGCGTCGATCCCCGCCGACCGGCACAGCGCGAGCGCCCGGCGGATGTGGAACCCCTGGCTGACCAGCACCGCGTGGTCCACCCCGAAGATCCGCCGGGCCCTGCTGCACGAGTCCCAGGTGTCGAAGCCGGCGTCGTCCACGACGATCCGGTCCCGCGGCACGCCGTGCGCCGTCAGATAGGTGCGCATGGCGCCCGGCTCGTCGTACGACGTACGGCTGTTGTCGCCGGTGACCAGCAGCACCCGGACCTTGCCGGCCGCGTACAGCCGGGCCGCCGCGTCCAGCCGGTGCGCCAGGTACGGGGACGGCCGCCCCTGCCACAGGCCCGCGCCGAACACCACCGCCACCGGCTCGGACGGCACGTCCGCCTCCGTGCGCACCCGCGAGTCGCCGGCCAGCCGCACCCAGGTGGCCGGCAGCAGCGCCAGCACCAAGACGGCCATGGCCAGTTGGACCGCGCGGCGCCGCCCCCGCCGGGTCCGCGGCAGACGCAGGCGGCCGCGCAGCCGGGAGGCAGCGGCACGGTCCAGCCACCGGGGACGTCGCACAGGGACCGCCTTTCAACGCGCCGGGAGGGAAGGAACCTGCCGTGCTGATCGACGCGGCGCGCCGGGCGGGCGGTTGCGCCGGGCACGTGGTTGCCCGGGTACGCGATTGCGCCGCGTGCCCCTCGCGCCCGGCGCGACCGCCGCCGGTGCCTATCGGCCACCGGTGCCTACCGGCCGGATCAGGCGCCGCGGGTGCGGCGACGCCTCACGACGACGCCCAGCCCCGCGCCCGCCAGGAGG
>WRCZ01000595.1 GCA_009783685.1 Actinomycetes bacterium | reverse complement strand
CCGGTGAAGCCGCGGAACTCCGACGGCACGAGCGTCGCGTGCTGCGTGTAGCCGGTGCCCGAGGCGTCGCGGACGAAGATCGCGGCGGCCCCCTGGAGCAGGTTGCGGGACGGCAGCCCGACGCCGACGACCGAGCCGTCACCGGAGATGCTGACCGCGATGGCGTCGGACATGAAGTCCCGCCTGCCGCCGGCCTGCAGCTCGCCGGTCGAGGTCCAGGACCCGCCGTCGAGCCGGAAGGTGTAGGCGACGCCGGTGCCGTGGTAAGGCGCGCCCACGACGAGGGTGTCGCCGGTCCCGGCGAGCGCGACGGCCTCGCCGAACCGCTCGCCCGCGGCGCCGTCGGAGGCGGTCAGCTCACCGGTCTGCTGCCAGTCCGCGCCCTGGCGGGCGAAGGTGTAGACGGTGCCCGCGTCCTTGTTCCTGCTCATCGCGCCGACCGCGAGGGCCTTGCCGTCGTGCGACAGGGAGACGCCGTTCGCGTAGCCGAAGCGGTCGCCCGCCACGCCGTCCGGGGCCTTGAGTTCGCTGCCGCTGCTCCAGCCGTCCGCGGTCCGGTCGTAGACGAAGACCGAGCCCAGGTTGTTGTAGCGCGCGAAGTCGCCCGCGGCGACGGTCGATCCGTCGCCGGAGATGCTCACCGAGAAGCCGAGGGCCTCGAAAGTGCCGCCGCCGGCGGGCGCCTTGTACTCGGCGTCCTGCTTCCAGCCGGAGTCCTGCTTGCTGAAGATGTAGACCCGACCGCTGGATCCGATCCCGCCGGAGGCGATCGTGCGGCCGTCGTCGGACACCGAGACGGAGAAGCCGATCTCGGCGTACTGCAGGTCGGTCTGCTTCAGCTCGGTGTCCAACTTCCAGGTGCCGCCGGCCTTGTGGAAGACGTAGACGGCGCCGTCGTAGTAGTTGGCGTCGGGCGCGCCGAGCACCGCGGTCGAGCCGTCGGCGGACAGCGCCGACGAGTAGCCGATGGTGGCGCCGAGACCCGCGTTCGCGGTGAGCGTCTGGGTCAGGCCGCTCTGCTTCCAGGGTTGGGCCGGGGGGTGTCCGGCGGGGTTCGCCTGCCCGGGGGCGGCGGTGGCCGGTGCGACGGCCGCGGAGTCGAGAGCTGCCGCACCCAGCAGGAGCGACGCGACGGCCACAAGGGCGCTGGTGGCGCGCCTTGGTCGTGTGCGCATGGGAGAGCCTTTCGTATGCGTGTCAACGGGCCTGGGATGCACCGTGGGTCAGCCGAGGTCGAGGGCGGTGTCGTCGACGAAGAAGGACGTGGCGAGGGTGCTGTTCTCCTTGCCGGTCCAGGTCAGCGTGACGGTCTTGCCGGCGTAGGCGGACAGGTCGACGCTGCGCTGGATGTAGCCGGTGGCCTGGTCGGCGTTGGAGAACGCCTGCAGGGTGTGGCCGTTGGCGGTCACCGTGAGGGTGTCGCGGGCGGCCTTCGCGTTCTCGTAGGTGGAGATCCGCAGCTGGTAGCTCAGCGTGGCCTTGCACTTGGCCGGGATGACGACCTGCTGCGTGAGGGTGGAGGTGTGCGTGGTGCCGTAGCCGGCGAGCCAGGCGTAGCCGGAGCCGCCGTGCGCGTAGGTGCCGTCGGTGTTGATCACGCCGTCGCTCGCGGTCCAGCCCGCGTCCCCGTACTCGAAGTCGGGGTTGAGCAGGGTCTGCCCGAAGCAGCCGGTGCCGTTGCTGGCGACGGTCCAGGTGAACGACGTGGACCCGGTGGCGCCGGTGCCGTCGGCGGCGGTGACCTTGACGTTGCCGATCCCGCCGGCGGTCGGCGTGCCGGAGATCAGGCCGGAGTGCGTGTCGATCGTCAGGCCCGGGGGCAGGCCGGTGGCCGCGTAGCTCAGGGTCGCGGCCGGGTCGGAGTCGGTCGCGTGGATCTGCAGGCTGACGGCCGTGCCCGCGGTGCCGGTCTGGTTGCCCGGCGCGGTGACGGTGATCTTGTTGCCGGGCGCGAACGCGGCCAGCCCGTCCGGGGTGCCGAGCCCGGTCGGCCCGTCCCAACCAGTGCCGGCCGTGCACAGCAGCGACGCGGAGCACCCGCCGTTGTTCCCGGTCGTCACGTCGTTCAGTCCGCCGGTGTGGGCGTAGGGGTAGGACGCGGGCTGGTCGTCGGCGCGCGGCGTGCCGGCCAGCGCGTAGACGGAGGCGATGATGGGCGCGGAGGCGCTGGTGCCGCCGTAGACCGCCCAGCCGCCGCCTCCGTAGGTCTGGTACACCGCGACGCCGGTGGCCGGGTCCGCGACCGCGGAGACGTCGGTGTCCGTGCGGTGGCCGCACACCCCGGTGGGAACGACCGACTGCCATTCCGGCTTGCTCTCGTCACCGGAGCAACCGGACCCGGCGCCGGCCCACGCCGACTCGTCCCAGCCACGGGAGTCGGACGACCGCGTCAGGGAGGTGCCGCCGACCGACACGACCCGGTCGGAGGTGGAGGGGTAGATCGGCCCGGCGGCGTAACCGTCGTCACCACTGGAGGCGGTGTAGACGACACCCGAAGACTTCAAGTAGGTGGAGTCGTAGGTGGATTCCGCGCCGGACTCCGAACCGCCGAAGCTCATCGACACGTACGTGATGCCGAGGTCGGTGGCCTTCTTGACGGCACCGAACAGGTTGTCCGCGGAGTTGTCGTCGGCTTCGACGAGCGTGATGTGGCAGGAGGGGCATATCGCCGAGACCATGTCCAGGTCCAGGGAGATCTCACCCGCCCAGCCCTGGTCCGGCTGCGGCAGCGGGCTGGTCTGCCCGTTCTGGTTCAGCTTGGAGAAGCAGCCGTTGTCCGTGGTGCACGCCGGCAGCCCGTACTGCGACCGGTAGGCGGCCAGATCGGACTCCGCGTTCGGGTCGTCGAACGCGTCGATGATGGCGATCGTGGCGGTCGTGTCGCTGTCCGGCAGGTTGTACGCCGACCGCAGGTCACCGGGTCCGTACCCGTTGGGGGTGGCGTTCGCCGCGAGCGCCTTGACGCCCTTGACGTCGGTGCGCTTCAAAGCGAAGCACGTGTAGTGCCCGGCCTTCACGTCCTGGGCGCAGCTGGGCGCCGCCGAGGGCGAGTCGGCCGGTGGCGTGCCGGCCTGAGCCGCGGCGCCGCTCAGCACGAGCACCGCCGCTGCCGCCAGGGCAGCGAGGGCGTGTTTCACGAGAACCTCCAGGGGTTGTGGGCAGCGCGGCACCACGGCCGTGGGTGAGCGTGGGAAACCGGGGGCCGCGCAGCGCCGTGGGGGAGTGCGCACCGTTCTTCGGTGCCGGAGAGTCTGCCAGCGGACACCCCGGGGCAGTTCACAGCGAGCGGGGTGAATGAAATCCCCGGGCAGGTGAAAGAAATGGCGGCCGGGAACCGTCCGGCGGTTCCGTCACCCGGGCGGAGCGCCCGCGGGCCCCGTCACGCTTCGTCGTCGTCCTGCGCCAATTGCGCGGCCGCACGGGCGAGTTCGGCGCGGGTGGACACGCCGAGCTTGTGCTTGGCGGACTTCACCTGGGACTGGACGGTGTTGG
>WRCZ01000594.1 GCA_009783685.1 Actinomycetes bacterium | reverse complement strand
TCGGCGGGCCTCGGCGCCCTGGACAGCCCGCTGCACGGCCAGGCCAGCGGGGTGGCGCACCGGATGCTGGCCGAGGTGCTGGAGCGCGGGTCGGCGGCCCCCGTGGTCGCCGCGTACCTGCGGGCGGGGCAGCGCGTGCCCGGCCTGGGCCACCGGCTCTACCGCGGCGAGGACCCGCGGGCCGCCCTGCTGTTCACGCTGCTGGAGCAGGTGCCGGACGCGGCGGGGGCGCTGTCCGCCGCGCGGGACGTGGTGGCCACCACCGCCCGGCACACCCCGCTGCACGCCAATGTCGACCTCGCGCTCGCGGTGCTGTCGCAGGCGTGCCGGATGACGCCGGAGGCGGGCGAGATCGTGTTCTCGGTGGCCCGCACGGCCGGGTGGATCGCGCATGCCCTGGAGGAGTACGCCGAGCGGCCGTTGCGGATGCGGCCGGTCGGCGCGTACGACGGGCCGCGGCCGGAGCAGCCGCTGCCCTGAGGCCAGGGGTACCGAGGTACGGGGGCGGCGGGCAGAGCGGCTGCCGGCCTCGTACGCCCGTTACCCCGCCGGGCCGCTACCGGGCCGCGGGCGGCAATGCCCCGGCGCCCTGTCTCAGCGGCCGGTGAGCCGGGGGATCCGGCCGACGAGTTCGGCCCACTCGGTGTCCGTCTGTCCCGGCACCATGCGGCCGGCCGACTGCCACTGGGCGGCGAGCGCGCTGAACACGGGTGCGTCGGTGCTCTGCAGAACCGTTCCCCCACGGGTGGTCCGCCTGCGCTGCGCGTCGCTGTCCTCTTGCCGGACCCATTTCGTTCCTGCCATGGGCTGATCAACGAGGACGGGCCGGGACACGCCATGCGGGCCGGCGCTCCACCACTCGGATGAGTGAAGGATCCCGTTCACAGGAGCGGAATTTCCCGCCGCCGCCACCCGTTGTGGGGGGCATGAGCACTGTTGAGCTGACCAAGGAGAACTTCGACGAGGTCGTTTCGTCCAACGACTTCGTCCTCATCGACTTCTGGGCCGCTTGGTGCGGTCCGTGCCGGATGTTCGCCCCGGTCTACGACAAGGCGTCCGACAAGCACGGCGATCTGGTCTTCGCGAAGGTCGACACGGAGGCGCAGCCCGAGCTGGCGCAGGCCTTCCAGATCCAGTCGATCCCGACACTGATGATCGTCCGCGACAAGGTCGCGGTGTTCGCCCAGCCGGGTGCGCTTCCGGAACCGGCGCTGGAGGACGTCATCGCGCAGGCCCGCGCCCTCGACATGGACGAGGTCCGCAAGTCGGTGGCCGAGGCCGAGGCGCAGAACAAGGGCTGACGCCCCGCCCGCGACCGATGTCCGGACGCGGCCCCGGATCGCTCCGGGGCCGCTGTCAGTGGTGCCCGTTACGGTCATGTGGTGGGTACAGCTGTCGCCGCAGGCGTGCGGATCGCGGTGGCCCCCGACCCGGTGGGGTCGGGCGGCCGGCTGTGTGTCCTCGGCGAGGACGGCACGGCCGTCGGCGCGGTGTCGGCCGCGCCGGACCTGGCCGCCGAGGTGGCCCGGCGGGAGGCGGAGCAGCGCCCGCGCTGGGTGTGGGCGGCGACCGACGAGGTCTACCCGCGGCTGCTGGAGCGCGCCGCGGTCCGCCCCGACCGCTGCCACGACGTGAAGCTCGTGGAGTCGCTGCTGCTGGGCCAGGAACTGCGGCATCGCCGCCCGCGCTCGCTGGGCGCGGCCTGGGCCCGGCTGCACGACCTGCCGGAACCGGCCGACGCCCCCGAGCCCGGCGCCGACGACCAGCCGGTGCTCTTCGCCGCCGACCGCCACCATCTGCCGCCCGGCACCGACCTGATGGACGCCCTGATCGCGGTGCACGCGGGGCAGCTGCGCCGGATCGCGGCGGGCCCGCACCCGGAGCGGATGCGCCTGCTGTGCGCCGCGGAATCGGCCGGCGCGCTGGCGGCCGTCGAGATGGGCCGCGAGGGGCTGCCGTGGAGCGCGGCGGCCCACGACGACCTGCTCACCGGGCTGCTCGGCCCCCGCCCGGCCCCCGGCACCCGGCCGGCCGTGCTGGGCGAGATGGCGCTGCGCCTGCAGGAGATGCTGGGCCGCCCGGTCAACCCCGACTCCCCCGCGCAGATGCTGCCCGCCTTCGCCCGGCTGGGCTTCCCGCTGACCTCGACGCGCTCGTACGAGCTGCGGTCCGTCGACCACCCGGCCGCCGCCCTGTTCCTGCGCTACAAGGAGCTGTCCCGGATCCACGCGGCCCACGGCTGGGCCTGGCGGGAGAGCTGGGTGCGCGGCGGGCGGTTCCGGCCGGAGTACGTGGTCGGCGGGGTGGTGTCCGGCCGGTGGGCGACGCGGGGCGGCGGGGCGCTGCAGATCCCGCGGCTGCTGCGGTCCGCCGTGGTGGCGGATCCCGGGTACCGCCTGGTCGTGGCGGACGCCGGCCAGCTGGAGCCGCGGGTGCTGGCCGCGATGTCCGGCGACCCGGGTCTGGCCCGCGCGGCGGCCGCCGGCGACCTGTACGCGGCGCTGGCCCTGGACGCCTTCGGCGGCGACCGGCCGCGCGCCAAGATCGGCCTGCTGGCGGCGATGTACGGGCAGACCAGCGGCGAGGCCGGGCAACTGCTCGCGGTGATGCGGCGGCGCTTCCCGGCGGCGCTCGCGCTGGTGGAGTCGGCGGCCAGGACCGGGGAGGCGGGCGGTACCGTCCGCTCGCAGCTCGGCCGTACCTCCCCCGCGCCGTCCGCGGACCGCTTCCTCGACGAGAGCGCGGACCCCGGTGACGGGGCCTCCCCCGACCGCCGCGCGGCCCGCTCGTGGGGCCGGTTCACCCGGAACTTCGTGATCCAGGCCAGCGCCTCGGACTGGGCGCTGGCCATGCTGGCCGCGCTGCGCCGCCGGCTGGCCGCACTCGGGCCGGAGCCGCGGCTGGTGTTCTTCCAGCACGACGAGGTGATCGTGCACACCCCGCTGGAGCTGGCGCCGGCCGCGGAGGCGGCGGTCGCGGCGGCGGGCGAGGAGGCCCGCCGCCTGGTGTTCGGTGCGACGCCCGTCCCGATCCCGCTCCAGACGCACGCCGTCGTCTCTTACGCCGAGGCCAAATAGCCTCCGGCTACGGTCCCCCTCCCCGCTCTGCCAGCTCCGGGCTCGCCCCGCCTGGTCGCGGAGTTCCCCGCACTCCTGATTCCCCCCTCCGGGCCGGCATCCGGGGGTGGGGCCTACGGTGCCGAGTGCCGCACCACGACGGGTTGCCCGCGCAGTTCCCCGCGCCCCCACGGCAACCGGGCTGCCCCTGCCGCTGCTTTGCCGTCTGCGACGTGCACGGGTGGCTGGTCGCGCAGTTCCCCGCGCCCCCACGGCAACCGGGCTGCCCCTGCTGCTCCTTTGCCGTCTGCGACGTGCACGGGTGGCTGGTCGCGCAGTTCCCCGCGCCCCTGCGGGGACTGGGGTGCCCCTCGCTGCGCGTTGCCGTCGAGCGGTCGATTGTGGCTGGGCGCGGAGTTCCCCGCGCTCCTGGAGCATCGC
>WRCZ01000593.1 GCA_009783685.1 Actinomycetes bacterium | reverse complement strand
CGTAAAGTTCCCGCCATTCCCGTACCCAACCCGATCCAGTTGATCAAAGGGTTAAGTATGCCTGGACGCCCGGCAAACGCGCTCTGAGGGGGTCGTGGTCCCGCCACCGCGGGCGCACCGGGGCGCGCGCGGGACCCGGCCGCCCTGCGGACCGGGTCCGCTCAGTGCCTCAGGCCGGGCTCGGCTCGTCGGCCGTGGGCAGCCCGTGCAGGTCGCGGGCCGTGTGGGTGATGCCGGTGAGGAAGGTGTGGGCGCGCGGCGAGGCCGACGCGGTGAGCCACTCCTGGTCGATGTCGCAGACCACGATGTGCACGCCGGTGCCGGCCAGCGCCAGCGGCAGGGTGTGCACGACCGTCGAGGGGAACGACAGCACCGAGCGGCCGATCGGCCCGCGGCGGGCGACGAGTTCCAGCGGCAGGTCCGGCCGGACGATCTCCAGGCCGGTCTCCGCGGCCAGCCGGTGCAGCTTGTCCGCGGCCTCCCTGCGGTGCGCGAAGTACCGCTTGGCGCCGTGCCGTTCGGCAAGGGAGCGGACCACCGCCAGGTAGCGGTCGGGGTCGACCACACCGGTCTCCACCAGCGAGGTGCCGATCAGGTCGGTGCCGGCCAGCGTGCGCGGCGGCCCGAACCGGCTGCGGGTCCAGGCGAACCGGTTGGTGCGCAGCGCCATCCCGGGCGGCGGCGTCGCCGGCATCGCGCTGAACAGCTCGACGCGGTGCCGCCCGCCGGGCGTCAGCTTGCGCCGGGCCGCGGACGCGAACAGCCCGAACGCGAGGTCCACCGGGGACATCCGGCGCCCGCTGCGGTGCCAGCGCACCAGCCGGCCGCCGCGGCTGAGGATCTCGGTGAACTCCATGGTGGCGGTGCCGTCGTCGACCACCGTGATGTCCCGCACCGAACGGCACAGCGGCAGCAGCACCTGCACCAGCCGGGAGAACGGGTCGCCGAGCACCAGCCGCCGCACCCGCAGCAGCAGCGGGGCCAGGGCCAGCGCGGTGCGCAGCAGCCCCCCGCGGCCACCGCGCGCCTCGAACCAGCGCACCACCGCGCCCTCGTCGCGGGCGAGTTCGGCCATCCGGCGCAGCTGGCCGCGGCTGGTCGGGTCCGACGGCGAGAGCACCACCACGGTCAGCGGCTGCGCCGGCTCCGCCGCCGCGGGCTCGTCCGCGTCGGCGGCGGCCCCGCGCCCCTCGGCGCCGGAGCGGGCCGCGGGGATCACCGGACCGGCCGGCGGGTGGACGTGCGCCCACTCCAGGACGTTGAGCAGCTGCACGGGCGACTCGACCAGGGCGACGGCGCCCGCCCCCGGTACGGGCTGGCGTCCGCCGGCCGGCGGCGTGGGCCCTTCGGTCATCCTGCTCGGTCCCCTCGTTCCTCGTGTCGTCTCGTCGGTTCCGCCCGCGGGCGGTCTGCGATCCGCGGGCGGTGTGCGGCCGCGGCCGCCGGCCGGGGTGGGCCCGGACGGCGGCCGGTCGCGGGTCAGACGCCGGCGGTCTCGTTCGCGGTCTCGCCGGCGGCCTCGGCCTCGGCGACGACACCGGCGACGCGGCGCAGCTTCTTCATCGGGCCCAGCTCGCCCTCGTAGACCTTCTTCACGCCGTCACCGAGAGAGGTCTCGATGATGCGGATGTCGCGCACCAGGCGCTCCAGGCCCTGGGACTCCACCGACGCGGCCTGGTCCGAGCCCCACATGGCGCGGTCGAGGGTGATGTGACGCTCGACGAAGACCGCGCCGAGCGCGACCGCGGCCAGCGTGGTCTGCAGGCCGACCTCGTGGCCGGAGTAGCCGACCGGCACGTTCGGGTACTCCGACTGGAGGGTGTTGATCATGCGGAGGTTGAGCTCCTCGTGCTTCGCCGGGTACGTCGACGTGGCGTGGCACAGCACGATGTTCTCGCTGCCGAGGACCTCGACCGCGTGGCGGATCTGCTTCGGCGTCGACATGCCGGTGGACAGGATCACCGTGCGGCCGGTGGCCCGCAGCGCGCGCAGCAGGTCGTCGTCGGTCAGGCAGGCCGAGGCCACCTTGTGCGCCGGCACGTCGAACTTCTCCAGGAAGGCGACCGACTCGACGTCCCACGGGGACGCGAACCAGTCGATGCCGCGCTTGCGGCAGTACTCGTCGATCGACCGGTAGCCGGCCTCGTCGAACTCCACGCGGTGGCGGTAGTCGATGTAGGTCATCCGGCCCCACGGGGTGTCGCGCTCGATCTCCCACTGGTCGCGCGGGGTGCAGATCTCCGGGGTGCGCTTCTGGAACTTGACCGCGTCGCAGCCCGCGGCGACCGCGGCGTCGATCAGCGCGAACGCGTTCTCCAGGTCGCCGTTGTGGTTGATGCCGATCTCGCCGGTGACGTACACGGGCTGGCCGTTGCCGATGTGGCGGCTGCCGACGGCACGGAGGTTGGCGGGGAGGGTGTTCTGCGTGGAGGTCACGGGGGAGGTCCTTCGTGGTCGGGACGTGTACTTCGGGGGGATTCAGGGGATGGAGGGCGGACCCTGGCTCAGCGGGCCAGGTTCGGGCCGAGCAGCCATGCGGCGATCTCACGGATCGCGCCGTGGCCGCCGTGCGCCGTGGTGACGGCGCGCGCCGCGGCGCGCACCACGTCGTGGGCACCCGCGACGGCGACCGGCCAGCCGACCAGGCCGAAGCACGGCAGGTCGTTGACGTCGTTGCCGGCGTAGAGCACCCGCTCCGGGGCGATGCCGTTCTCCTCGCACCACTGCTTGAGGGCGAGGTCCTTGCGGTCGATGCCGTGCAGCACGGGAACCTGCAGCTTGCGGGCGCGTGCGGCGACGACCGGGTTGGTCTCGGTGGACAGGATGAGGACGGGCAGTCCCGCGCGGCGCAGCGCCGCGATCCCGAGCCCGTCGCCGCGGTGCACGGTGACGGCCTCATGTCCGTCCGAATCGATCAGCACCCGGTCATCGGTCTGGGTGCCGTCGAAGTCGAGGACGACCGCGTCGACGTCGTCGGCGGTCGGGGTGGCCGCGTGCGGGTCCAGCAGCGGCGCGAGGGCGCGGGCGCGCTCCAGGTCGGCGGGCTCGTCTATCTCCAGGACCCGCGCGGGGTCGGTGCGGACCAGCGCGGTGCGGCCGAAGAAGCGGTGGCCGGCGGCGCGGAAGCCGGCCGCGCGCATCCCGTAGGCGGCGCCGGTCTCCAGCAGGTCCTGCGGGCGGTCCTGCCGGCGCGGCCGGGTCGCCTTGTCGTGGTTGACGCCCACGCCGCCGGCGGCCGCGGGAACGTCGGCGGTGCCGGCGCTCGCGTCCGCCTCGGCGGCGTCGCCGGCGTCGGTGGCGTCGGCGTCCCGCCAGACGAAGCCGTGGAAGGGCGCGACGGTGTGGGCGGTGTCGGCGCCCTCCTCGGTGACCGCGGCGACGACGCCGTCGATCTCCTCGCTGGTGATGAACGGGCTGGTGCACTGGACGAGCAGCACCACGTAGGCCGGTGTGCCGGACATGGCCGCGTGCGGGTCCAGCAGCGGCGCGAGGGCGCGGGCGCGCTCCAGGTCGGCGGGCTCGT
>WRCZ01000592.1 GCA_009783685.1 Actinomycetes bacterium | reverse complement strand
TGCGCTGCTCGGCGACCGCCGCCAGATTGACCTCGTTCTCCAGCAGGACCGGCACGCCGAGGCGCTTGCGCACCTCGTCCACCAGGTCGCCGTGCCAGGAGGGCAGCGCCCCGGTGGGGCTGAGCCGGCCGGTGACCGGGTCGACCAGGCCCGGCGCGCCGAACGCCAGGGTGTGGAGTCCGTCGACACCGGCGGCAGCGGCGGCGCCCTTCAGCAGGTCGATGCCGTCCTCGATGATCCGGGCCGGGTCCGCCTCCGCGGGCACCGGGAGCTCGCGGTGGGCCACGGTGCGGCCGAGCAGGTCGGCGATCTCCACCGCGATGCTCTCGATCCGGACGTCGAGCCCGGCCACATGCGCGCGGCCGGCGACGATGCCGTACACCCGGGCGTTGGGGCCGCGCCGGGCCGCGCCGCTCTCGCCGACCACCTCGATCAGCCCGGAGTCCTGGAGCCGCTCCACGAGGTCGGCCACGCTGGGCCGGGACATCCCGGTGAGCTCCTTCAACTGCCCTGCGGTGAGCGGCCCTTCCTGCTGGAGCAGGCGCAGCGCGAGCCGGTCGTTGATGGCGCGGGCGATCCGGGGCGAGGCACCCCGCCCGGTCGGCACGCGGGTGGCGGTCATGCGGGCGATCCTTCCAGACGGGGCCGGTCGGGCGGGCCCGCGAGACCACCGGGCGCCCGAAGCGCGGGTTCCGTTTCTCGCCGCGACCCATCCCTTAACTTTCAGGCAGGCTTCCTGATAGTTTACCCCGCATGCAGAGCTCCGACGCCGTCGACCGTGCTCCCCGCGCGGTGCGCCGGGCCCACCTGACGATCGCCACCGCCTTCGCCCTGCACGGCGCGGTGAGCGGTACGTTCGCCACCCGCATCCCCTGGATCAAGGACCATCTCCACCTGGGCGCGGGCCAGTTGGGTCTCGCCCTGGTGTGCCCGGCGATCGGCTCGTCACTCCTGATGCCGGTGGCCGGGCGGCTGATGCACAAGCTCGGCGGGCGCGCCTCGCTGCGGCTGCTGCTCGGGCTCTGGTGCGCCGCGCTGGCCCTGCCCGCGGCGATGCCCGGCCTGCCCTGGCTCTGCCTGGCACTGCTCGCCTTCGGCTCCTGCGCGGGCACCGCGGACGTGGTGATGAACGCGCTGGGCGTGGCCGTCGAGGAGCGCAAGGGCAAGTCGATCATGTCGGGCCTGCATGGGATGTGGAGCGTGGGCACCCTGATCGGCGCGGCCATCGGCGTGCCCGCCGCGCACGCCGGCCTCGACGGGCGGATCCATCTGGGCGTGATGGCCGCCGCGCTGGCGACGATCGCCGTCGTGGTGTGCCGGTACGCCCCCGACGTGCGGCCGGCGCCGGACGAGGAAGCCCCGCCGCGGTTCTCGCTGCCGCCGCGCTCCGCGCTGGTGATCGGCGCGATCGGTTTCTGCGGGGTCTTCGCGGAGGGCGGCAGCTCCGACTGGTGCGCGGTCTACCTGCGGGACATCGCGCACGCCTCCCCCGCGATCGCCGCCCTGGCGTACACCGCGTTCTCCTGCACCATGGCGATCACCCGGCTGCTGGGCGACTTCGCGGTCCGGCAGCTGGGCGCGGTGACCGCGCTGCGGTCGGGCGGCGTGGTGGCCACGGTCGGCGGGCTGCTGGTGGTGCTCGCGCACAGCCCGGCCCCGGCCATCGCGGGCTTCGCCCTGCTGGGCGTGGGCATCTCGGTCGTGGTGCCGCTGTGCTTCGCCGCCGCCGGGCGGCGCGGTCCGGTGCCCAGCCAGGCCATCGCGGGCGTCGCCACCGTGACCTACACCTCGGGCCTGGTCGCGCCGGCCGCCATCGGCGGGATCGCCGGGGCGACGTCCCTGACGGTGTCGTTCGTCCTGGTGACCGTGCTGACGCTCGGGCTGGTGGTGGGCGCGGGAGTGGTCGGGCCGGGCCGCGGCACGGCGGTCGCGGCGTCCGGCGGGCAGCGCGTGCCGATCGAGAAGGCGGCCCCCGCGACCCGAGTGGAGTGACAGACCCCGGGTCTCGGCTCGGTTGTGGGAGGCCGAACCGGGACCCGGTCAGTACGGCCGGGCCGCCGGGCCGGCCGAGTCGGCCCGGTCGGCACCGGCCCGGCTCGGCCCGGTTCAGCTGGAGATGGGGTCCAGTTGCTCGGTGGCCGGGCGCAGCGTCCACAGGTCGCCGCCGGGCGGCTCCTCCAGCAGCGGCACCGCGGCCCGGGCCTTCGCGTCCCCGGCGTCGGCCGCCGCCCTGACGACGTCGCTCGCCGCGAACCGCTGGAACTCCAGCTCCGGGTAGGTCCAGGCGGCGGCGCCGGTCGCCGCGGGCAGCAGGAAGTCGACGGCGTCGGTGATGCTCGCGCCCGCCGGGTTGCGGTAGCTCCACAGGTCGACGCCGACGTGCCGGCCGATCTGGGCCAGCCGGGTCAGCGCGACCAGGTCGAAGGTGGAGTAGTGCCAGCTGCGGGTGCGGGCCAGCTCCTGCGGGAGGCCGCCGCCCGCGGCGACCTGCGAGTCGATCCGCTTCGGTTCCGCGGCCAGCACGGTCTGCCGGGCCAGGTCGCGGTGGCCGGTGGCCAGTTGGAGCGCGGCGAGCTGCATGTCGAAGAACGTGCCGTGGTTGTTGTCGGCGTCGGCCTCGGCCGCGGCGAAGGTGCCGCCGAGCCAGCCGGTGAAGTCCGCGTACCAGTCCTGCATGCCCTGGTGGTCGGCGCGCGACCAGCCGGGGGCGCCGACGTCGAGGATCGCGGTGGCGTCCAGCACGTCGGTGAACTGCTGGGAGAAGTCGATGATGCCGATCGCCCGGCCGTCGGTCTTGCAGGGGATGATCTGGCCGTGGTCCAGGTTCGGGTTCATCCGGGTCGCCGGGTCGGTGAACCAGGTCCGCAGGATCGTCGCGGCGTGCTCGGCGTACGCGGCCCTGCCGGTGTAGTACCAGGCGAGGCTGAGCGTGTAGACGGAGGCGAACATCTGGCCGCGGCCGTCGTGGTCGGTGATGGTGTCGACGTCGGGGTTGCGCACCCCGTCCTTCTGCACGTACGGGCAGCCCCAGGGGTTGTCCGCGGTCTTCGGCTGGGTGGGCCACCAGTAGGGCGCCTGGCTGAGGTAGTCGTGCTTGTCGCCGCCGGGCGGCGTCTGCGGCTTGGACGTCACGGTCCAGGGGCCCTTGGTGAGCCAGCCGTCGGCCTGGGCGGTCAGCCGGGCGAGGGTGGCCGTGAGCGCCGGGTCGCCGCGGTGCAGCGCGATGCTCGCCCGCTGTAGCCGGGTCCCGTCGAGCACCACGGTGTGCGGGGCCGGGCGGACCGGCGGGCGGCCGTCGCCGTGCCGGTCGGCGGCGCCGGCCGGGGAGTTCGACAGCAGCAGCGCGGCCAGCGTGCACCCGGCCGCGAGCAGGGCGGTGAGCCCTCTCCTCATCTCACGCTCCCAACTACTCATGTATGTGAACGGAGTTCAGTCCTGCGACCTGATGGAGGGTAGGGTGGGCCGCGCACGAGGGCAATGGCCAGGACCAAACACCATCCCCTCCGCGTGGCCGAGTTCAGCCGGTTGCACGCGGG
>WRCZ01000591.1 GCA_009783685.1 Actinomycetes bacterium | reverse complement strand
GGTGCCGGCCCTGGCGGTGCGCGGGGTGGCGGCCTGCTTCTGCTGCTGGACGGTGGCGGCGGTGGTCACGGCTGCTCCCTGAGTGGACAGACCTGTCTAGTAGGAGCCCTAGACTAGACAGACCTGTCTGTTCGCGTCAAACGCCTGTGCCGAAGCACGGGCCGGCACGGGACCTGGGGCAGATGACCAGGGGCGCCGCGGCACCCCACCCCCTAGACCGCTCTGTCTTGGCGCGGACGCGGCCGGCCGCCCCTGACACACGGGGGCGGCGGCACGTCACCCGGAGGGCGCCGTTTGCCGGTGCCGCGGCCGGGGACCCGGACAGTGTGGGAGACGCCGTGACCACGCCCCTGGACCGGCTGCCGGCCGCCCAGCGGGCCCTGCTGCGCCCGGCCGACGGCCGGCCGCCGCGCAGCCCGATGCTGGCCACCCTGTCCGACCGCCGGTCCTTCGACGAGCGGTGGCTGTTCGAGCGCAAGCTCGACGGCGTCCGGGCACTCGCGGTGTGCGACGCGGACGGGCCGCGGCTGCTGTCCCGCACCGGGCGGGTCGTCGACACCACCTACCCGGAGGTGGTCGCCGCGCTCGCCGCCCAGGAGTGCGGGGACCTCACGGTCGACGGTGAGATCGTCGCCCTGCGCGGCGGCCGCACCGACTTCTCCCTGCTCCAGCAGCGCATGGGGCTGACCGATCCGCGGGCGGTGCGGGCCAGCCCGGTCACCGTCACCTACTACCTCTTCGACCTGCTCGCGCTCGACGGCTGGGACACCACGCGCCTGCCGCAGCGCACCCGCAAGTCGCTGCTGCGCGCGGCCGTCGACTTCCGCGACCCGCTGCGGTTCACCGCCCACCGCAACACCGCCGACCTCGACGAGGCGTGCGCCAAGGGCTGGGAGGGCCTGATCGCCAAACGCGCCGACGCCCCCTACCAGCCGCGCCGCTCCCGCGACTGGCTCAAGCTCAAGTGCTCGCTCGGGCAGGAGTTCGTGATCGGCGGCTTCACCGAACCGGCAGGCTCCCGGGCCGAGTTCGGCGCGCTGCTGCTCGGCTACTACGACGGCGAGGGCCGCCTGCGGTACGCGGGCAAGGCCGGCACCGGCTTCTCCGGGCGCACCCTGCGCGCCCTCGGCGCGCGCCTGGCCGGACTGCGCCGCCCGGCCTCCCCGTTCTCCCCCGCCCCGGCCGACCGCACGGCCACCTGGGTCGAGCCCGAACTCGTCGCCCAGATCGCCTTCACCGAGTGGACCCGCGACGGACTGCTCCGCCACCCCCGCTACCTGGGCCTGCGCGACGACAAGTCCCCCCGCGAGGTCACCCGCGAACGCCCCGCCTGACAGCCTCGACCCCTCTTTGCACTAGTGCAGAAAGAGCTTGACGCTAGTTCAATCAGGGGATTAGCGTCCCGACATGGACACCCTCACCGTCACGCCCGCCCGTCCCGACGACTACCTGCGGTGGCGTGAACTGTTCGCCGGATACGCGGAGTTCTACGCCGTCAGCCTCACCGACGAGGATTTCGACCGGGCCTGGCGGTGGATCCACGACCCGGAGCGGACCACGCGGTGCCTGCTGGCCCGCACCGCGGACGGACGGCCGGTGGGGCTGGCCCACTTCCGCGCCGAGGAGTCGGCGCTCCAGGGCGAACGCGGCTTCCTCGACGACATCTTCGTCGACCCGGCCCACCGCGGCGGCGGCGCCGTCGACGCCCTGCTGACCGAACTGCGCCGGATCGCCGCCGCCGAGGGCTGGCCGCACGTCCGCTGGCGGACCGCCGAGGACAACTACCGCGCCCGGTCCGCCTACGACCGCCACGCGGCCCGCACCCCGTTCCTCACCTACGCGATGGACGCGGCGAGTTGACGCATCGCACCGGGCCCGCGCCCGACGCGCGGCCGGCCGCCGCCCCGGCAAGGGGACGGCGGCCGGCCGAGGGACGGCGGGGTCAGCCGCCGAAGACGTCCGCGGCGACGCGCTTCATCAGCTCGGCCGCCGGCACGGTGCCGTCGGGCGAGCGGCTGGAGTTGGCCAGCACCACGACCGTGGCCTGCTTGACCGGGTCGTAGGCGACGAAGCTGGAGTAGCCGGGGATCCGGCCCGCGTTGCCGACGAAGCCGGCGTAGTCGCCGACCGCCAGCCCGTACCCGGTGGCGCCGTACGCGGCGGTGCCGGAGGCCGGGGACGACGACGAGGCCAGCGTGCCCGCCGCGCCCGCCGACCCTGACAGCTTCGCGAACTGCAGCTGCTGCCCGCGCATCTGCGGGCTCAGCAGCTTGCCGGTGGCCAGCGCCGGCGCCCACCGGTTGAGGTCGGCGAGGGTGGAGCTGGCGGCCCCCGCGGCCCACGCCCAGGACGCGTTCGCGGTGGTCATGTCGACCGGCTTGCCCGCCGACCAGTCCGCCCAGGCCGCGTCCTTGCCGGTGAGCACGGGCGCGGTCAGCCCGGCGGCGTTGGGGCCGTACTGGTAGCCGTGGGCGTTCGGGGCGGGGATCGCGGCACCATCGTCGATCCGGGTGTCCTTCATGCCCAGCGGGCGGAAGATCCGCTGCTCCATGAGCGTCTGCAGCGGCTGCCGGGTGACCCGCTCGGCGATCATGCCGAGCAGCACGCTGTCGGTGGCCGAGTCGTGGAACCCCTTGCCCGGCGCGAAGTACGGCTTGTGCCGGAACGCGACGGCCAGCAGCTGCTGCGGGGTGAACTTCGTGTCGGGGTGCTGGTCGAGGGTCTGGTTGAGCGCGGAGTCCTCGGCGTAGTCGTACAGCCCGCTGGTCATCTGCAGCAGCTGGCGGACGGTGATGTGCCGGCCGCCGGGCACGCCGGGCACCAGCGCGGCGACGGGCTCGTCGAGGCCGAGCCGGTGCTGGCCGGCCAGCTGAAGCACCAGCGTCCCGGTGAACGTCCGGGTGACGTCGCCGATCCGCAGGTGCTCCGCGGCGTCCATCCGCTGCCCGCTGCCCAGGTAGTCGGTGCCGAGCGCGGCGGTCGTGGTGCCCCACTTCGGCATCGTCACCGAGACGATGGCGCCGGGGATGCGCAGCTTCTGCATCGTGCCGATCAGGTCCGGCACGAGCTTCTTCTCCATCAGCCCGGCCTTGTTCGGGTCCGGCGCGGGATTCGCGACGGACGGGCTGCCGAACGCGGGCGCGGCGGCCGTCAGCGGCAGCAGCGAGGCGATCAGCGCGGCCTTCCAGCCGCGCCGGAGGCCGGCCTTCGGGCGCCGCGCGAGGCGGGGCGCGGCACCGGCCGGGAGGGAGTCGGGGACGGAGGTCAGGGAGGAGGCCGGCCGAGCGGTACGGGCCGTCCGTGAGAGGTGCAGACGCGTTGTCATTCGTGGTGTCCAGTTCGCCACGGGGAAAGGTTGGGATGGTCATAACACCCGATATACGTGGATCCTCCGGCTTGCTGTGTCGGTGGGCGTGTCCACGTGTCGGCCCGTAGGGCCGGAGTGTCGCCGGCCGGTAGGGCCGGAGCATCACCGCGACTGTGTGCGGGCCGCCCGCTGCCTTCCTTGAGCTCCATCAGCGGGATCCCGCAGGCCG
>WRCZ01000590.1 GCA_009783685.1 Actinomycetes bacterium | reverse complement strand
GGACGTGATCCCGATCCCGGACGTGATCCCGACTCCGGCCGAGATCCGCGCCCTGCACGAGCGGCACGCGCCGTCCGCCGAGATGCTCGACCTCGTCCACACGCACTGCGCCATCGTCTGGTCGATCGCCGAGCAACTCCTCGACAGCTCGGGCGCCGACGCCGACCGCGACCTGGTGCGGGCCGGCTGCCTGCTGCACGACGTCGGCGTCTACCGCCTCTACGACGGGACGGGCCGCCGGGTGCACGACAGCTACCTGCTGCACGGCGTCCTCGGCCACGAACTGCTCGGCGGCGAGGGCCTTCCCGAGACGCTGCGGCGCTTCTGCTCCCGCCACACCGGCGTCGGCCTCACGCGCCACGACATCCTCGCCCAGCGGCTCCCGCTCCCCGCCGGTGACTACGTCGCCGTCACGACGGAGGAGCGGCTGGTGATGTACGCCGACAAGTTCCACAGCAAGACGACGCCACCGCGCTTCCTGACCGCGGACGCCTACGCGGGCCACGTCCGGCGCTTCGGCGAGGACAAGGTCGCGGCCTTCGCCGCGCTGCGCGCGGAGTTCGGCGAGCCCGACCTGCGCGAGCTGGCGCGCGTCCACGGGCACGCGCTCGCGACGCGCGCGGAATCGGAGGAGGCGGGTCCGGCGCCCGCGGGTCACGCGGACGAGGCCGTGGGGGAGGCCGGGCCGGGGGACGCGGGGGCGGGGACGCCGGGCGGAAATCGCTCGCCCGACGCGCCGGTCACCGGCTAGCGTGCGCCGGGTGATGACCGCCGAGGACGTCCTGTCCCTTCTCGGCCTGGCCCGACAGGCCGGCGCCGACCTCTGGATCGGAGGGGGCTGGGGCATCGACGCCCTGCTCGGCGAGCAGACCCGCCCGCACCGCGACGTGGACGTGATGCACCGTCAGGAACACGAGCCGGTGCTGCTCGCGGCCCTGACCGCGGCCGGCTTCACCGAGACGCTCGACTGGCGGCCGGTGCGGTTCGTCGTCACCGGCCCGCGCGGCCTCGAAATCGACCTGCACCCGCTGGAGTTCGCCGCGGACGGCTCCGCCGAGCAGGCTTCGCTCGACCCCGAGCGGCCGTTCGTCTACCCCGCCTCGTGCTTCGTGACCGGCACGATCGGCGGCAGCACGGTGCCGTGCCTGTCGGCCGAGCAGCAGGCGTACTTCCACCAGGGCTACGAACCGGCCGAACGGGACCTGCACGACATGGCCCGGCTCCGGGAGCGGTTCGGCATCGCGACGCACTTCTGAGCGGCCACGGCACGGACGGCCGGGCGCGCTCACCGGCCCGGTGTGCGGGCGGGACCCGCTGGTCAGCCGTCCGCGCGGCCGTCGTCCGCCCGGCCGTTGCCGTCCCCGCCGGCGCCCGGTCGTGGCGCTTGCCGCAGCGCGGGGCTGAGCGTGGCGGCGATGGCGGCGGCGGCCATCACCGCCGTCAGCACCAGCACCGCCCGTTCCGGTCCGGACGCGGCCAGCAGGTACCCGCCGCCGAGCGAGGCGAGCGGCATCACGCCCCAGGACAGGGTCATGCCGGCGCTGCCCACGCGCCCCAGCAGTTCGTCGGGCACCAGGACGGTGATGGAGCTGATGACCACCACGTTCCACAGCGGCCCGATGAACGCCGCGGCGGCCCCGATCACCCCCAGCAGCACGGGCTGCGAGGTGAGCGCGAACAGCGGCAGCAGTGCCGTCCAGACCCAGTTGGCGCCGACGACGACCGTGCCGGGGGAGAAGCGGGGATGCAGCCTGCCCGCGCACAGCGCGCCGAGCAGCCCGCCGCCGCCGTAGATCCCGAGCATCAGCCCGATGCCCGCGGGCGAGGCGCCGTGCCGCCGGGCCAGCACGACGATGACCAGGCCCAGGGCCTGGAAGACGATGTTGCTGGCGGCGATCAGCAGCAGTGCCGTCCGGACCAGCCGCTGCCCCCACACCCAGCGCAGGCCCGCGAGCGCCTCCCGCCCCAGCGACTCGCGCGGCTCGCTGCGCCGGTCCCGCAGATCCGTGCGGACGAACAGCAGCGCCACCGCGGACACCAGCGAGCTGATCGCGTCGGCGAGGAAGGGCAGCATCCGCCCCGCGCCGAACAGCAGGCCGCCCAGGGGCGGCCCGGCCAGTGACGCACCGCGGCCCTTCGCCTCGTTCTGCGCCAGCGCCGCCGGCAGGATCTCCGCGGGCACGAGCCTGGGCAGCGCCGCGTACTCGGCCAGGCCGAAGAAGACCGAGCAGAGGCCCTGGACGAAGGCGGTCAGGGCGAGTTGGAGGAGGGTGAGCCGCCCGAGCGCCATGGCGACGGGTATCGCGGCCAGCGCCAGACCGGCGGTGGCCTCGCTCACGACCATGACCGTACGGCGGTCCCAGCGGTCCACGAGCGGGCCCGCCGGCAGGTGCCCGATCAGGTAGGGCAGGGTGCCGGCCGCACCGACGACGCCGGCGTCGGACGGCGAGCCGGTGATCGCCAGGACCAGCAGCGGGAAGGCCGTCCCGCTCATCCGCGTCCCCAGCGTGGAGACGATCTGCCCGCTCCACACGATCAGGAAGTCCCGGTTGCGCCACAGGGACGGCCGGGCCGCAGGCGCCCGCGTGGCGGAGACGGTCACCGCCCGGTCCCCTCGCCGGGCGTCGGGAATGCGTGGAACACCACCGTGATGTGCCGGCTGTCGCCGGGCGGCGCCTGCTCGGGATCGCGCTGCCACCGAGTCAGGAACGCGATGTACTCCTCCCCGAACTGCGCCAGTTCGTCCGCGGTGAGCACGGTCGACCCGAACGAGTGCATGGCCGCCTCCGCGAACGCGCCGTATGACTCCTGGTCGGCGAAGTACGCGGACAGGTCGCGGTCGGCACGCTCCTTCCACTGGCGCCCGATCTCCCGTGCCACGACGGCCTCTTCCTCGCCGTCGGACCTGCGGGGGAGCCGCAGGTCCGACGGGACGGCCCGCCAGTAGCGGCGCCGCCCGGCCGAACGCGCGGTGTCCTCCTCGACGAACCCGAAGCGGGCCAGCTGGCGCAGGTGGTAGCTGGTCGCGCCCCGGTCCTCGTCGAACTCCGCGGCCAGATCGGCGGACGTCGCCGCTCCGTGCCGTTGAAGCCAGGTGAGCAACTGGAGGCGCAGGGGGTGCGCGAGGGCCTTGAGGGCCTCGACGTCGGACAGATCGCGGCGCGGTGGCTTCGGCATGATGAGAAGGTATCTGTGCAAAGACTTCTTCTCAATACCTGTGCGTGGATGGGTCGTTGGCGCGACGGCGGGACGCGGGCGGCGTGCTCGTAGGGGGTCGTCGTGCGGCGGGCCGTCACGTGCCGACGGTCACGGCCGAACGTCACCGGCCGCCCGTCGCAGGGACGGTGTCACGCCCCGCTGAGATGGCCGACGGCGGCGAACTCCGCCAGCCGCATCCGCGTTCCGTCGCCGTCCCAGCGGGAGACCGAGGCGTTGGGGATCTCCACCGGTCCCGGATCCGGGGCACCGATGCCCGACAGGACCTGGCGCACCGCCAGGACGATCGCGTCGTGCGCGACGAGCAGCACGTGTGCGCGGGGC
>WRCZ01000589.1 GCA_009783685.1 Actinomycetes bacterium | reverse complement strand
GCCGAGAGGGCCGTGAGGGAGCGCGTGACGGCGGAGGACGTGGCGTCAGCGCCGTAGTGGTTGATGCGCAGCATGTCCGCGGCCAGGGCGCCGCCGCCCGGCGCGAGGGG
Source organism: Actinomycetes bacterium (assembly GCA_009783685.1). GTDB lineage: Bacteria > Actinomycetota > Actinomycetes > Streptomycetales > Streptomycetaceae > Actinacidiphila. The sequence continues at coordinate 3,437 of WRCZ01000589.1, read as the reverse complement.
CGCGGTGGGGTCGGCGGCCAGCGCGGCAGCGACCAGCTCGCCGGCGTGCATGCCCTGGGGCGTGCGGATGGTGGTGGCGACCGGCGCCGCATGAGCGGCCTCCGTGACGAACGGGGTGAGGCCCAGGTCCAGCGCGCCCTCGCGGGCCGCCGCGGCCGCGGCCCGGTGCCGGGCCATCACCGCGTCGAGCCCCTCCGCCTCGATGCGGTCCAGGCACGCGTCCAGCGCCAGCATCTCCAGCTGCGCCGGCGCGTGCAGCAGGGTGCGCCGGCCCCCGTCGATCCACCGCTCCTTCCAGTCCAGCAGCGACAGGTAGGAGCGGCGCGGCGCGGCCTCGTTGGCGGCGATCCGCTCCCACGCCCGCTCGCTGACGGCGACCGCGGACACCCCCGCGGGCCCGCCCATCGCCTTCTGCCCGCCGATCACGCACAGGTCCACGCCCCACGCGTCGGGCAGCAGCGGCTCGGCCGCGACCGACGCCACCGCGTCCAGCATGAACAGCGCGCCGCTGCCCCGTACCGCCTCGCCGATCTCCGCGACCGGATTGGTGTTGCCGGTCGCGGCCTCGGCGTGCACCAGCGACACGAAGTCGATCTCCGGGTGCTCGCGCAGTGCCTGCGCGACCTGCTCCGCGCCGACCGCGGAGTCGAACGGCACGGCGAGGTCCACCACCTTCGCCCCGGCGTCCCGCAGCCAGCCGCCGAACGTGTTGCCGTAGGGGCCGGTCACCACGTTGAGCGCGGTGGAGCCGGGCCGGGCCGCACCGCGGATGCACGCCTCCAGCGGCAGCAGCGCCTCGCCCTGCATGATCACGACGTCGTGCCGGGTGGAGAGCAGCGCCGCCACCCGCCGCTCGATGGCCGCGAAGTCCGCGGCGGTCAGCGGCGGCAGGCCGAGCAGGCCGGCATGGGGGTGCGACGACGCGGGGGACGCAGCGGACACAGTGGTGCTCCTCGGGAAGATCAGGGCCGTACTCCCCGACCCTAACCGGCGCCTCGTACAGTGCGGTGCATGGCTGAACGCGAGGTGTTGCACATCAGGGGCCGTGTCCTGGCCGGGCCCGAGGACGTCCGCGACGAACTGTGGGTCGTCGGCGGGCGGATCACCTACACCCGGCCCGCGGCCGCGCCCGACGTGACGGTCGAGGGCTGGGTGCTGCCCGGCCTGGTCGACGCGCACTGCCACATCGGGCTGGACGCGCACGGCGCCGTCGACCGCGACACGACGGAGAAGCAGGCGCTCACCGAGCGCGAGGCCGGCATGCTGCTCGCCCGCGACGCGGGGACGCCCGGCGACACCCGCTGGGTCGACGCCCGCGACGACCTGCCGCGGATCATCAGGGCCGGCCGCCACATCGCCCGCACCCGCCGCTACATCCGCAACTACGCCCACGAGATCGAGCCCGGCGACCTCGCCGCGTACGCGCGGCAGGAGGCGCGACGCGGTGACGGCTGGGTCAAGCTGGTCGGCGACTGGATCGACCGCGACGAGGGCGACCTGACCGCCTGCTGGCCCAAGGACGCGCTGGCCGAGGCGATCGCCGCCGCGCACCAGGAGGGCGCGCGGGTCACCGCGCACTGCTTCGCCGAGGACTCGCTGGCCGACCTGGTCACCGCCGGCATCGACTGCATCGAGCACGCCACCGGCCTGACCGACGCGACCATCCCGCTGTTCGCCGAGCACGGTGTGGCGATCGTGCCGACGCTGGTCAACATCGCGACGTTCCCGCAGATCGCGGCCGCCGGCGCCGCGAAGTACCCGCGCTGGGCGCACCACCTCCAGCGGCTGCACGCCCGGCGCCACGACACCGTGCGCAACGCCTACGACGCGGGCATCGCGGTCTTCGCCGGCACCGACGCCGGCGGCGGGCTGCCGCACGGACTGATCGCCGACGAGGTGGCGGAACTCGTCCGCGCCGGGCTGCCGGTGACCGCCGCGCTGTCCGCCGCGACCTGGGGCGCGCGCAGGTGGCTGGGCCGCGAGGGCCTGACCGAGGGCGCGTCCGCCGACCTCGTGGTGTACGGGGCCGACCCGCGCGAGGACGTGGAGGTGCTGCGCGCGCCCCGCCGGGTCGTGCTGCGCGGCGCGGTGGTGGCCTGACCGCCCGCCGTTCGTCCGTACCCGCCCCGTCCCGTCCGGTTCCCGTTGACGTGCCGTGACGCCGTGGTGCCTGCGTGCGTTGAGCACTTCCGCACGCACCCGGCACGTCAACAGGGCAGCGACACTCATCCCGTTCCGGGAGTGACGGGAGAGAACGGCCGTGCGTGGAGTAATCGAAAAAACGCGCGGAAACCACCCATAAGGGTGAACTAGCTTCGTGTAGCCGCCAGTTCACCCTCAGTGCGTAAACATTGCCGGGTCGAGGTCCCCGGCGAGCTGTCCCCATATCAGCGCGCGCCGGGGATGCCATGCCATCCACAGGGGTTCGCCTACCGTGTACCGCACTATCAACTTCCTTGCTCCCAGCGGCCGTTCGGCCCGCCGTTCGCTTGCCGCCATCGGAACGGCCGTCGCCCTCGCGGCCGGCTCCGCGGCCGTCGCCCCCGCCGTGCAGGCCGCCCCGGCCACCACGCACGGTGGCGGAACGGCCACGGCGACCGTGCTGCGCGCCGGCCTGGACGTCTCCCTGCTCAACAAGACCGTCGACGTCCCCGTCAACGTCTCGCTGAACGACGTCAGGGCGCCCGGCAGCGCCCGGGAGACCGCGCTCACCGTGACCGTCGGCCACGGAGTGGAGGCCGGCCGCCCGGTCAACCTCCTGCGGGCCGCGGTGGCCACCGCGAACGCCACCGTGGAGCACGGCACCGCGGAGGGCTACGCGAACATCGCCAACGCCCAACTCCACCTGCCGGGACTGCCGTTGCTGTCCCTGGTCAAGCTGGACGCGATCTCGTCCAAGGCCACCTGCACGGCGGGCCGCACCCCGACCGCGTCCTCCAGCCTGGCCGGGGTGACCGTGCTCGGCCGGCACATCGCCCTCGACGCGGTGGGCACGACCGACCTCGACGTGCCGGGTGTCGGCCGGGTCAGCCTCGAACTGACCCACAAGGTGGTCACGTCCAGCAGCGCCGCGGCGACCGCCCTCCACCTGAACGTGCACGTCAACCCGCTGAACCTGGGGGTGGCCGACGTCAGCGGTGACATCGTCCTCGCCCAGGCGACCTGCCACACCCCGCACGGCGGTGGCGGCTCGACCGGCGGCACCACCGGCGGCGGATCCAACGGCGGTTCGACGAACGGCGGTTCCACCGACGGGGGGTCGACGGACGGGGGCTCCACCGACGGCGGGGCCACGGACGGCGGGTCGAACGGCGGTTCCACCAACGGCGGCACGGTGTCCGGCGGCCAGACCTCGGGCGGCTCCACCAGCGGCGGTTCGACCTCCGGCTCGTCCGGTACCTCGGGCTCGACGGGCACGTCCGGCTCGACGACGTCCG
>WRCZ01000588.1 GCA_009783685.1 Actinomycetes bacterium | reverse complement strand
GGACCAGGGCGTGCGGCTGGTCGGCTGCGAGCCGGCCGGGCACGGGGTGGAGACCGGCGAGCACGCCGCCACCCTGACCGCCGGCGAGCCCGGCATCCTGCACGGCTCCCGCTCGTACGTGCTCCAGGACGACGAGGGCCAGATCACCGAGCCGTACTCCATCTCCGCCGGCCTGGACTACCCCGGTGTCGGCCCGGAGCACGCCTACCTCAAGGACAGCGGCCGCGCCGAGTACCGCGCGGTCACCGACGACGCGGCCATGCAGGCGCTGCGCCTGCTGTCCCGCACCGAGGGGATCATCCCGGCCATCGAGAGCGCCCACGCCCTGGCCGGCGCCCTGGAGCTCGGCCGCGAGCTGGGCCCGCAGGGCCTGATCCTGGTCAACCTCTCCGGGCGCGGCGACAAGGACATGGACACCGCGGCCCGCTACTTCGGGCTGTACGACGAGCAGGCAGCCACCACCAAGGGCGCGGAAGCGGGGGACGGGCAGTGAGCGGCAACATCGCACTTCTGGAACAGGCCATCGCGGGCGCCAAGGCCGAGAACCGGGCCGCCCTCATCGCCTACCTGCCGGCCGGCTTCCCGACCGTGGACGGCGGCATCGCGGCGATCAAGGCCGCCTTCGAGGGCGGCGCCGACGTGGTCGAGGTCGGCCTGCCGCACAGCGACCCGGTGCTGGACGGCCCGGTCATCCAGACCGCGGACGACATCGCGCTCAGGAACGGGGTGCGGATCGCCGACGTGCTGCGCACGGTCCGCGAGGCGCACGCCGCGACCGGCAAGCCGGTCCTGGTGATGACGTACTGGAATCCGGTCGACCGCTACGGCGCCGAGCGCTTCGCCGCCGAGCTGGCCGCGGCGGGCGGCGCGGGCTGCATCCTGCCCGACCTGCCGGTCGAGGAGTCCGAGGTCTGGCGGAAGGCCGCCGAGCAGCACGGTCTGGCGACCGTGTTCGTCGTCGCCCCGTCCAGCAGGGACGAGCGGCTCGGCAAGATCACCGCGGCCGGCAGCGGATTCGTGTACGCGGCGTCGCTGATGGGCGTCACCGGCACCAGGGTGTCCGTGGGCGCGCAGGCGGCGGACCTGGTGCGGCGCACCCGGGCCACCACCGACCTGCCGGTCTGCGTCGGTCTGGGCGTCTCCAACGCCGGGCAGGCCGCGGAGGTCGCCGCCTTCGCCGACGGCGTGATCGTCGGCTCGGCGTTCGTGCAGCGCCTGCTGGACCACGCGGACGCGCCGGACGAGGGGCTCGCCGCGGTCCGCGAGCTGGCGGCCGACCTGGCCGCGGGCGTGCGCAAGCGCTGACCCACCCGTCCCCCGCGCCCGGGCCGCACCGTGCGGCCCGGGCGCGCGTCATCCGTTCCGGCGAATCTGCGCCCGCCGCGCGTCCGCGGAGCGGGCCGGGCCGTTGTTCAGGGATGTGAGCCAACGGAAACGTGACGGGAAGCGGAGCGCGCGCGAAGCGCTCAGGGAACAGCGGGCGAAGGAGCAGGCGCAGGCCAAGCGGAAGCGGACCCTGGTGGTGGCGGGGGCGGTGGTCGCGGTCCTGGCGATCGGCACCGGTATCGGCCTGGCCGTCGCCAACAACAGCAGCAGCGGCAGCAGCACCGCCTCCTCCGGCCCGGTGACCCCGCCCGCGGGCGCGACCGGCAAGGACAACCTGGTCATCCCGGTGGGGGCGGCCAACGCGCCGTCGACGCTGACCATCTACGAGGACTTCCGCTGCCCGGCCTGCGACGCCTTCGAGAAGTCGTTCACGCCGACCATCCACCAGCTGGAGGACACCGGCCAGATCCGCACCGAGTACCACCTGGTGACGCTGATCGACGGCAACCTGGGCGGCACCGGCTCGCTGAACGCCGCGAACGCCGCCGCCTGCGCGCAGACCGAGGGCAAGTTCCGGGCGTACCACGACGTGCTCTACGACAACCAGCCCGAGGAGCAGAACGACAAGTTCGCGAACAAGGCCACGCTGCTCCAGCTCGCCGGCAAGGTCCCCGGCCTGACCACGTCCGCGTTCACCGCCTGTGTGAACAACGGCACACACAACAGCTGGGTGAAGAAGTCCAACGACGCGTTCAACTCGTCCGGCTTCAACTCCACCCCGACCGTCCTGCTCAACGGCAAGAGCATCTACGGCGGAAGCAACAATCTGACCCCGGCCTCGCTCACCCAGATGGTGCAGCAGGCCAACAAGGGCAAGCCGGCCGGGACGGTCACCGCGACGCCCCCGTCCTGACCCCGGTGTTATGCAGACGTAGCCGGGCGGGTTGCCGGATCACCCGCCCGGCACGGTAGCGTCGGTGATGCCATGGACCTCGCATACATTCCCAGCCCGTCGCACGGAGTCGTCCACCTCGGACCGATCCCGCTGCGCGGCTACGCCTTCTGCATCATCATCGGTGTCTTCGTAGCCGTCTGGCTCGGAAACAAGCGGTGGATCGCCCGCGGTGGCACGGCGGGCACGGTCGCGGACATCGCCGTGTGGGCGGTGCCGTTCGGTCTGGTCGGCGGCCGGCTCTACCACGTCATCACCGACTACGAGCTGTACTTCACCCACGGCAAGGACTGGGTGAACGCCTTCAAGATCTGGGAGGGCGGGCTCGGCATCTGGGGCGCGATCGCGATGGGCGCCCTGGGCGCCTGGATCGGCTGCCGCAGGCGGGGCATCGCGTTGCCGGCCTACGCCGACGCCATCGCCCCCGGCATCGCGTTCGCGCAGGCCATCGGCCGCTGGGGCAACTGGTTCAACCAGGAGCTGTACGGCAACCCGACGAAGCTGCCGTGGGGTCTGAAGATCACCAGCTCGTCCGGTGACCGGGTGCCCGGCATCTACCAGCCGACGTTCCTGTACGAGTCGCTGTGGTGCATCGGCGTCGCCCTGCTGGTCATCTGGGCCGACCGCCGCTTCAAGCTGGGCCATGGCCGGGCGTTCGCCCTGTACGTCGCCGCCTACTGCTCGGGCCGCTTCTGGATCGAGCACATGCGCTCCGACTACGCGCACCACATCCTGGGACTGCGTCTCAATGACTGGACGGCCATCGTGGTGTTCCTGGCCGCCGTCGCCTACATCGTGGTGAGCACCAAGATCCGCCCCGGCCGCGAGGAGACCGTGGAGCCGCGGACCGCCGAGGCTGCCGCCGCTGCCGCCGGCCCCGCCGACGCGGTGGAGCCGGCCGACGCCGCCGAGTCGGGCGACGACGCCTCCGAGGCCGCCGGGTCCGCCGAGGACGCCGCCGGCACGAGCGACGCCGCGGATGCGGAAGCCGGTGCCGAGGGCGCTGAGAGTGCGGAGAGCGCTGAGGGCACGGCGGCCGCAGACGAGGGCGCCGAGGCGTCCCCGGTGGCGCTCGACAAGCCCGCGGACGACGGGCCGGAGGCGGCCGCGCAGGCCGTCGCCGAGCAGCCCTCGACCGCGGTAAAGCCCAGCTAGCAGTACCTCTCCCCGGCCCTCGACGCCTCTCCCGCGGGCCCGCGACACCGCCCTGCCTGACACGTATTCCCAGGTCAGGGCAGCCTTTCCTTGCTGGCGGCGGTGTCGCGTTCCGCGTACGGT
>WRCZ01000587.1 GCA_009783685.1 Actinomycetes bacterium | reverse complement strand
GCGCGCACGTCAGGGAGTCGCCAAGGGCAGGACTGGACGCATTCCCGGTGGGCATGCCTAGACCATTGGGGAAAGCGACACGGACAGATCGGGGGAGTCCGACGGACATCACGGGGCACCGGCTACGGCATTCGGTCGGCAGAGCCGATCTTCCGGCCGTGGCCGAGACGCGAAGACTGCTGCGGGACAACCTGCGGCAGTGGGGGGTGCCGGCGCTCGCGGACACCGCGGAGTTGCTGACCACCGAACTCGTCACCAACGCGTTGCAGCACACGGGGGGTGGGGCGGAACTCACCGCGACGCTCTCGCCGGCGCCGCGGAACCGGCTGCGCATAGAAGTGCGGGACTCGCTCGCGCGGCGCCCGCCAAGGCGGGGCGTCGCGGCGGCACCGGCCGCCGGGGCGGGGGAGCACGGCACGTCGGGCCGCGGCCTGCTGCTGGTCCAGGCACTCTCCGACGCGTGGGGCGTCAACGCGCGGGGCACCGGGAAGGTCGTCTGGTTCGAACTCGCCGCCCACGCGGCCTAGCCGTAGCGGCCCGGCCGCACCCGGCACCCTCCTCCCGGACCTCCCGGACCACCGGCCCGGCAAACGGCTGCTCGCGCCGTCCCCGCTCCCTGGTGGATGCCCATGTCCACAGGGAGTGCCCGTGAGGGGCGCGGGAAACGGCGCGAGCTGGTAATGCCGGACCGGGTGCAGATCACCTGCCGACAGGGTGCGATCAGCCGAACTGGCGCTCCATCTCGGCGAGTTTCCGCTCCAGGGAGTCCAGGCGCGGAAGCGTCATCGTGTCGTCCTCGGCCGTCAGGTCGACCGTGGAGGACGGTACGGCGAACGCCTCGTCGCGGACCGGCTGGAGCGCCGGCCGCCGCACGGGCAGCTCGGCCGCCGGCAGTTCAGCCGCCGGCACTATGGCAGGCTCCGATGCGGCCTGGCCGCCGCCGGCCGCGCTCGCCGCAGGCAGCTCCACCTGGCGACCGCCCCGGCCGCCCCGCGGCCACGTGCGGTGCGCCCGGCTGAGCGCCTTGATCTTCGCCCGCTCCATGCGCTCGTGGTCGCGGCGCCGCATCGCGTTCTGCTCGCGCTGCAGCCGGTCCTCCCGGACCTCCTCGACCGCCTCGTCCAGCGACCGGACGCCCTCCAGCAGCATCAGCGACCACGCCGCGTACGTCTCGCGCGGCGCCCGCAGCCAGCGGACCATCCGGATCTGCGGCAGCGGACGCGGCACCAGGCCCTGCTCGCGCAGCGCCGCCCGGCGGGTCTGCTTCAGCGCCCGGTCGAACAGCACCGCGGCGGACAGCGACATCCCGGCGAAGAACTGCGGCGCCCCGGCGTGGCCCATGCCGCGCGGCGCGTGCACCCAGTTGAACCAGGCGGCGGCACCGGCGAACAGCCACACCAGCAGGCGCGAGCCCAGCGCCGCGTCACCGTGGCTGGCCTCGCGCACCGCGAGCACCGAGCAGAACATCGCCGCGCCGTCCAGGCCGAACGGCACGAGGTACTCCCAGCCGCCGTTCAGCCCCAGGTTCTCCTGGCCGAAGCCGACCAGGCCGTGGAACGAGAGGGCGGCCGCCACCGCGGCGCAGATGAACAGCAGGACGTAGCTGGCGCTGCCGTAGATCGCTTCCTTCTTGCGCCGCCGCTCCTCGCTGCGCTCCCACGAGTCCGCGGTGGTATCGCCGGACTCACGACGGTTGCGCACCAGGAAGACGCAGGCCGCGATCACGATCAGGCCGATGACGCCCGAAATCGTCCAGTTCAGCGATATGTCGGTCATTCTCATGTGCGGATTCCTCGTGTCGCTTCCGTCGCGCTCGGGCCGCGGGACGGCTCAGGACCGACATCTTGGCGAAGAGCGCGGGTATGTGCAGACGTTATGGCGCAAGAGCACGCGTATGGACCTGTGCTCGAACTGCCGTGCCAGAACAGTTGAGTTGAGCGAGATCGTAGCGTGCGCGATCACCGTGCGCGTGCCGGGTGCCGCAACCGGTCCCGATCCGGGGTGCGCGGGCAGCCGGAGCACGTTCCCGAGGGGCTGACGGTGTAGAACAGGCAGCAGGTGAGCCGCGTGCGTGACGGGCCGTCAGGCGCCCAGGGGGCCGCCGTGACGGGCGCGCGGAAGCGGGCGCCGGCCGTCAGCAGCGCGCCGAGTTCGGCCACCGCGCGGTCCTCCTCGCCGAGCAGCCGGGCGATGTACCACAGGCCCTCGGCGATCTCGTCGGTGGCGTTGCGCCACAGGGTCCGCGGGCCGCGCCGGACGTGGGGCGCGAACCCGGCCAGGACCGGGGTCAGATGCTCGGCGAGCGCCGACCGCAGCGCGCCGCGCAGGGCCGCGTCGGTCCGCACGGTCGTGACGGTGCCGGGGCGGCGCCGCGCCGGGTCGCCGGGCAGGCACGTCAACTGCCGTGTACGGACGCTGAACCGGCCGGTCGCCGGATGGAACGCCACGTCGTCGACCGGGAGTCGGGGGACCCGGCGGTGCAGGAAGTACGGCACGGTGAAGAGCAGGCAGGCCGGCCACAGGTAGCGGTGCAGGGCCAGGCCCGCGGCGACGTCCGGGCGCGGCGCGCGCCCGTGCTCGCCCGCGAGGCGGTCCGCGTCGCCCGCGACGAACGCGGCCAGCTCCGGGCCGCCGCGGGCGAGGTCCGCGGCGCTGACCCAGCCCGCGTCGCGCGGGGGCGGGCCGGCCGTCACCCGCAGGCCCGGGAAGGCCGCGGACAGCCGCGCGTACGAGGAGAGGCAGGTCGCTGGCATGGTAAGGCTTACCTTAGCGATCTTCGGCGGGGTTTAACCTAGCGGCAGTACGCCGTCCGAGTGACGGGTGGCACGGACGTTCGGCCGAGAGGAGGCCGGGGGAGGGCAGGACCCGGTGGAGGGAACCGCGCCGATACGGCTGTCCGTACGGGACCAGGTGCTGGACGCGCTGCGCGCGGCGATCGTCGGCGGGGAGCTGGCACCCGGGTCGGTGCACTCCGCGCCCGAGCTGTGCGGCCGGTACGGGGTGTCGGCGACGCCGGTACGCGAGGCGATGCAGCTGCTGGCGCAGGAGGGCGCGGTCGAGGTGCTGCCGAACCGCGGGTTCCGGGTGGCCGCGCGGACGGCCCGCGACCTGGCGGAGCTGGCGGAGGTGCGGGCGCTGCTGGAGGTGCCGGTGGTGCTGGCGCTGGCCAGGACGCTGCCGTCGTCCCGGTGGCAGGGGCTGCGGCCGCTGGCCGAGGCCACGGTCGCCGCGGCGGCCGGCGGGGATCGGGCCGCCTACGCGGAGGCGGACCGGGCCTTCCACCGGGCGCTGCTCGAGCTTTCCGGCAACGTGCAGTTGGTGGCCGTTGCCGATGATCTTCATCGGCGGGCACAGTGGCCGCTGGCGCGGCCTGCGCTTTCTGCTCGGCAGGCGGCTTTGATCGCGGACGCGACGGAGCACAGTGTTCTGCTCGAGGCTTTGATCGCCGGTGACGTGGTGACGGTCGAGGCGCTCGCCCGCGAACATTTCTCCGGCTCCGCCTGGGGTTAGCCCCCTCCCCGCGCCGCCGCGCGGGCCCCTGCGGGAACGGGGGTGCCCCCGGG
>WRCZ01000586.1 GCA_009783685.1 Actinomycetes bacterium | reverse complement strand
GGGTGGGACGGCGGGCAAAGGGGGTGGTGGGGCGGCGGGAAGAGCGGCCGGGTGGGGCGGGGGAAGCGGGGCCGGGTGGGTCGGCGGGAGAACGGCCGGGTGGGACGGGGGAAGCGGGGCCGGGCGGCGGGCGGATGGCCGCGGACCGGGCGTCGTACGCTGCTTCTATGGAGACCAGTGCGCCCCTCGCCGCCGTGGAGGCGTTCGAGGGTGTGGCCGGGGTGGTGGACGGGGGCGGAGTCGTCGTGCTCAGCGGCGCGGGGCTGTCCACCGAGTCCGGGATCCCGGACTACCGGGGGGAGACCGGCCGGCGCCGCAAGGGCGTGCCGATGACGTACCAGCAGTTCACCGGGAGCGAGGCCGACCGGCAGCGGTACTGGGCGCGCAGCCACCTCGGATGGGACAGCATCGCCGCGGCCCGGCCCAACACCGGCCACCGCGCGGTCGCGCGGCTCGCCGACGCCGGCTTCGTGACCGGTGTCATCACCCAGAACGTGGACGGGCTGCACCGTGCGGCCGGCACCGCGGAAGCCGTCGAACTGCACGGCAGCCTCCACCGCGTGCTGTGCCTGGGCTGCGGCAACCGCAGCTCGCGCCGGCACCTGGACGCGCTGCTCGACCAGGCCAATCCGGGATTCCGCGGCACGCTGGCCCAGGTGAACGCCGACGGCGACGCGGAACTGCCGCTGGAACGCGTCGCCGGGTTCCGCACGGTGGCCTGCCAGGTGTGCGGCACGGGCACGCTCAAGCCCGATGTCGTCTTCTTCGGCGAGAGCGTGCCCAAGCCGCGGGTGGCCCGCTGCTACGACCTCGTGGACGCCGCCGCGGCCCTGCTGGTGCTCGGGTCGTCGCTGACCGTGATGTCCGGCCTGCGGTTCGTGCGGCACGCGGCGAAGCAGGGCAAGCCCGTCGCCATCGTCAACCAGGGGACCACCCGCGGCGACGACCTCGCCGCGTTCCGCGTCCACCTGCCGCTGGGCGCGACCCTGGCACGCCTCGCCGACCGGCTCGGCGCCTGAGACTCCCGACAGGCAAGCGGAAGCGGAAACGGAAGGCAAGCGGAAACGGAAGCCCGCAGCGGACGTCGAAGCGGAGGGCTGCCCAGCGGTGCCGGCGATCAGATCCGCTCGACGAAGCCGGCCCGCCACTCGGGCGCCGGATCCGCGCCCACCTCGCTCCAGTACTCCCGCCCGGCGACGATCCGCCCGTCGCGCACGGTCCAGAAGGACACCGCCCGGTGCACGCCCATCGTCGCGTGCGGCACCTCCACCTCGGACACCACCTGGTCCCCGTCGGCGACGATCCGCAGGACGCGGATCGACCACCCCTCCGGGTACTCCGCGTTGACGCGCACGTAGTTCTCCCGCCCGACGATGCGCTCCGCGCTCACCGGCCACTCCACCACGGCGTCCTCCGCCAGCAGCGCCCCCACCCCGGCCCAGTCCCGGTCCTCCATGCGCGCCCACAATCGCCGGACGATCTCCGCAGCATCCATGCCCGCATCCTGGCACCGCCCACCGACACCCGTCGGATCCGACCGTGCGCGTGCCCTTGGCCCCGCCGGGCGCTGCTGCTACCTTCTGCCCGTCAGAAGCGTTGACAACGTTGCCAGGGAGCGTGCCCCCGCACCATCACCATTGCGCAGAGCTCGGAGGGAGAGCGTCCATGCGCAGATACGCAACGCTGTTCGTCCTGTTACTCGTCGCCGCCTGCTTCAACCCGTCGTCCGCCGCGTTCGCGGCGAGCACCGCGGCCCCGGCCGCGGCCGCACCCAGCTGGGTCGGGACGTGGTCCGCCGCCGCCAACGGCGGTGTGAGCACCAGCGGTTACGCGGGCTACACCATCCGCAACCTCGTCCACACCAGCCTCGGCGGCCCCCGCATCCGGGTGAAGCTGTCGAACGCCTTCGGAACCCAGCCCGTCCTGTTCGCACACACCACCGTCGGCCTGCAGCAGCTCCCCGGCAGCGCGGCGATCGCCCCCGGCACCCTGCGGGACGTGACGTTCGGCGGGAACGGCTCCGTGACCGTCCCGGCGGGCGCCGAGCTCTACAGCGACCCGGTCGACCTGCCGCTCGCCGACACCGCCGACCTGTTCGTCACCACCTTCACCCCCGACCCGTCGGGACCGGTGACCTACCACGACCTCGGACTGACGACGTCGTACTACTCCACCGACGGCACCGACCACGCCGGCGACCTCGCCGCGGGCGGACTGCCACTGACCACCCAGTCCTGGCACTACGTCACCGAGGTGGACGTCGAGCCGGCCAGCGCCCAGGCCGGGTCCGTCGTCACGCTCGGCGACTCGATCACCGACGGCGCCCAGTCCACGTCCGGTGCCAACCGCCGCTGGCCCGACCGGCTGGCCGCACGGCTGCACACCGCCGACAGCCCCGCCAACGGGTTCGGCGTGCTCAACGCCGGCATCAGCGGCAACCGCGTCCTCCTCGACGGCGCCGGCGTGAAGGCGACGGCCCGGCTCGACCGCGACGTGCTGCAACGCGCCGGTGCCCGGACGCTGATCGTGCTGGAGGGCATCAACGACATCCAGCAGACCCCGCACCAGCTCGACCCCGCCAAGATCATCGCGGGACTGCAGGAGATCGCCGACCGCGCCCACGCGGCGGGACTGCGGGTCCTCGGCGGCACCGTCCTGCCCTTCGAGGGCTGGAACACCTATGACGCCGGCGAGGAGGCCGCGCGCCAGGGCGTCAACGACTGGATCCGCGGCAGCGGCGTCTTCGACGCGGTCGTCGACTTCGACAAGGCCGTGCGCGACCCCGCCGACCCGCACCGCATGCTGCCGCGCTACGACAGCGGCGACCACCTGCACCCCGGCGACGCCGGCTACCAGGCCATGGCCGACGCCGTCGACCTGACCGCACTCGGCCACCCCGGCCCGGTGCACCCGGCACCGCCCCTCCCGCCGCGGTACTCGCTCAGCGTGTCCGCCGCCCCCGGCCGGACCGTCGCCATCGCCGGCCGCCCGGCCACCGTGACCTTCGCCGCGCGCGCCTTCGTCCAGGCCCCCGGCAACGTCAGCGGAACGCTGGACACCGGCCTGGACGGCGTCCACCGGCAGCAGGCGTTCACCGCGGACAGTCGGGGCAGGTTCGCGCAGGTGGACCTCGCACCGCAGGTGCAGGTTCCCGCCGGCACGAGCCCCGGAACGCACCACGTCACCTTCACGGTGCGCACCGACGACGGCCGCACGGCCACGACGACCGCCACCCTCGACGTCGAGCACCTCGGCTGCGCACAGAGCGACGACGCCTGCACGCTCGACCTCACCACGGCCTACGACCACGACTCCATCGCGTCCGCCGCCCACCCCGACGACGGCAACTTCGACGGCCTCGGCTGGAGTTACGCGGCCGAGACGCTGCCCGCGGCCGGTCCCGTCGTCCTCGCGGGAACGCCGTTCGTGTTCCCCTCGGGAGCCGACGGCGCGCTCAACTCCGTCACCGCACAAGGGCAGTCACTCGACCTGCCCGCTCAGCAGGCAAGCGGGATACGGGTGTTGGTCGCGGCCAGCGGCGGCGCCGTCGACGGGACCGTCGCCGTCACCTACACGG
>WRCZ01000585.1 GCA_009783685.1 Actinomycetes bacterium | reverse complement strand
GGTCGAGTCGGAACCGGCCGGGACGGCCGAGGAGGCCGCTGCGGAGGCGGAACCGGCAGGGACCGTCGCGGACGCCGCCGCGGAGGCGGAACCGGCAGGGACCGCCGCGGAGGCGGAAGCGGCGGGGACGGCGGAGGACGCCGCTGCGGAGGCCGGCACGGTCGCCGCGGTCGCGCGTGCGGCCGCGCCCGCTCTGGTGAAGGGCCGTGCGGACCTCGGCGACGACGGCGTGCTGCTCGCAGCCGAGGGGCTGCGGCGCGAATTCGGGCGCGGGCGGCAGGCGTTCACCGCGGTGGACGGCGTCTCCCTCAGCGTGCGCGAGGGCGAGACCCTGGGCGTGGTCGGTGAGTCGGGCTCCGGCAAGACGACGCTCGGCCGGATGCTGGTCCGCCTGCTCGACCCGACGCAGGGCAGCATCCGCTACCGCGGCCGGGACATCGGCGCGCTCGGCGAGAAGGCCCTGCGGCCGCTGCGCCGCGAGCTGCAGATGGTCTTCCAGGACCCCGTCTCGTCCCTCAACCCCCGCCGCAGCATCGGCGAGTCGATCGCCGACCCGCTGCGCGCGGAGGGCCGGCTGACCGACGCGGCCGTGGTCGCCCGGGTCAAGGACCTCCTCGACCGGGTCGGCCTCGACCCCGACTGGTACCACCGCTACCCGCACGAGTTCAGCGGCGGCCAGCGCCAACGAGTGGGCATCGCCCGGGCGTTGGCGCCCCAGCCGAAGCTGGTCGTCTGCGACGAGCCGGTGTCCGCGCTCGACGTCACCACCCAGGCGCAGGTCGTCGCCCTGCTCGGCGAGCTGCAGCGCGACCTCGGCCTGGCACTGGTGTTCATCGCGCACGACCTCGCCGTCGTGCGGCAGGTCAGCGACCGCGTCGCGGTGATGCGCGGCGGGCGGATCGTGGAGTCCGGCAGCGTGGACGAGGTCTACGACGCGCCTCAGGACCCCTACACCAAGGGCCTGTTGGCCGCCGTTCCGGTGCTCGACCCGGCCGAGGCGGCCGGTCGCCGGGAGAGCCGGCGGGCGCTGCGGAACGTGATGGTGGACGCACCTTAGGTCACGACAACGCGCTCCTGAGAGAGAAGTTACGTCTCTTCACCCCTTTTGGTGGCGCGGCGGACAACCGTCCGCCGCGCCACTGCCGTACCGGAATACCGTCGTCGCGCCAGGGCAACGCCTGGCAGATGACCTCAACACCGGGCACTCGGCGCGAAAGGTGGCGTACCCGTGCGGATCGCATTACTCACCGAGGGTGGGTACCCGTATGCGCGTGGTGAGGGAGGCGCCTGGTGCGACCGGCTCGTGCGCGGCCTGCCGCACCACGACTTCGACGTCTACGCGCTCAGCCGCTCGCCCCGCACCGAGGCGGGCGGGCAGGTGCCGGCGCCCGAGCAGGTGCGGCGGGTGCTCACCGAACGGCTGTGGGGCGCACCGCCGTTGGAGGACGCGGACACCGTCGACCGCAGCCGGCCCGCCCGCCGGGCGCGCAGCGCGGCCTTCCGCTGGCACTTCGGGGAACTGGCCGCCGCGCTCGCCGGCGGCCGCGACGCCGCGCAGCCCAAGGAGCGCGCCGAGCGGTTCGCCGCGGGGCTGTACGGCCTGGCCGAGACCGCGGAGGAACACGGCGGGCTGCCGCGGCTGCTCACCGGCCACGACGCGCTCGTCACGCTGGAGACCGCCTGCCGGGCGCCGGGGGTGCGGCCGCTGCTCGGCGACATCACCGTCTCCGAACTCCTCACCGCCACCGCCCTGCTGGAGCGGCAGCTGCGGCCACTGACGCTGCCCTGGTACGGCTCGGCCGAACTCGGCTCCGCCGACGTGTGCCACGCCGTGTCGGGCGGCCCGGCGATGCTGCCGGGACTGCTGGCCAAACGGTTCTGCGGGACACCGCTGGTGGTCACCGAGTACACCGTGCGGCTGCGGGAGGCGCTGCTGGCCCACCGCGCGGCCGGGTTCACGCCCGCGGTCCGCGCGCTGCTCGGCACGTACCACCGGCTGCTGGCCGGCGAGGGGTACCGCACCGCGGCCCTCGTCACGCCCGGCTCCACGCACGTCCGGCGCTGGCAGGAGCGGTGCGGCGCGCCGCGCGAGCGCATGCGGACGGTGTACCCGGGCATCGACGCGACCCGGTTCGCCCGGGCCGGCGAGGCGGCCGAGGCGGAGGCGGCCGCCCCGGCCGCGCACGCCGACCCGACCGTCGCCTGGGTCGGCCGGGCCGAACCCGCCAAGGACCTCATCGCGCTGCTGCACGCCTTCCACGCGATACGCGAGGAGGAGCCGCAGGCCCGCCTGCGGATCTTCCACCTCAGGGGTGGGGCCGACGGGTCCGACGCCTACCTGGACCACTGCAGGACGCTCGCCGCCCAGCTCTTCCCGGACGAGGCGGCGCACGCCCACGCGGTCGGCGAGAGTCCGGTCAGCTTCGAGGAGGTCGGCTCGCCGGGCGCGCCCGAACTCGCCGACGCCTACGCGGCGGGCGACGTGGTCGTGCTGTCCAGCAGCGCCGAGGGCTTCCCGCTCAGCCTCGTCGAGGCGATGTTCTGCGGGCGGCCCACGGTCTCCACGGACGTCGGCGCGGTGCGCGAGGTGATCGGCGGAACGGGCCTGGTGGTGGCGCCGCGCAACCCCAAGGCGATCGCCGAGGCGACGCTGGCGCTGCTGCGCGGGCCCGAACGTGCGGCCCGGCTGGGCGCGGCGGCGCGCGAGCGGGCGCTCGCCCTCTTCACGGTCAGCCGGTGCGTGGACGCGTTCCGCGAGAGCTATCTGGACGTGGTCGCGCACCATCCCGTGCCGCGCGAGCCGCTGTGGTCCTCCGCGGGCGCCCCGCGGCCCTTCACCGCGCCCGCGGAGTCCTGGTCACCCACCCGCCTCGCCCCCTCCCTTCTGTCCGGAGACCACTCCCGATGACGCCTCGCCCGACCACTCCCGCAGACATCGCCCCCGTCCACCTCACCCCGCCGCCGGGCGGCCCCGGCCCCAGCACCGGCGCCGGCGCCGCGGCCGAGTTCGACACGTTGTGGCAGCGGGCCGGTGCCGCGGTCGCCGCGGAGACCGGCGAGGACGGCGGCGCGGACGACGGCGCAGCTGACGCGCGTGACGCGGCCCCGGACGAGGGTGCCGCCGACGAGCCCGCGACCACGTCCGCGCTGGCGGACGGCTTCGCCGAACTGTGGGCACTGGCGGGCGAGGTGCGGACCGACTTGGCGTCGGCCGGGCCCGAGAGCGCGGGGGAGGAGGCCGGGGCCGGCGCACGAAAAACGGCCCCGGACGACAGCGCCACCACCCCCGCTGAATCGATTTGCCAGCCCCACCCGTCCCACCTGCCCCAGCCCTCCCAGCCCCCAGCGGACCCGGACGCCGAAGCCGAGGCGGCCCCGGAACCGCCTCACGAGACATCACCCGAGAGCGTGTCGGGAGCGGATCCGTCCCGGACCAATGAGCCGCAGGCTGAGGCCGATTCCGCAACCGGGACTCAGGCGGAGGCTGTTAAGGGGCCGCAGCCCGAGGGGAGTTCGGCGGCGACCATCGGGACGCCGACCGCGGACGTCGCGCCCGCACCGTCCCCGGGGACGGCTGCCGAAGTCGCCTCCTCCGGCGGGGAGGAGCCGCAGGCCGCAGTCG
>WRCZ01000584.1 GCA_009783685.1 Actinomycetes bacterium | reverse complement strand
GCGGAAGTCAGCGGCCCTGGCCGCGAGCGCGCTCGCCCTCGCGGTCGGCGCCTCGGTGCCGGCCGCGGCCGCCCCGGCGGCGGCCGCGTCGCGTACGGGGACGTTCTACGGCACCTACCAGCACTCCGACGGGTGCGTGTACCTGCGGTCCAAGGCCGGGTACCACTACCTCCTGGTCGGCTACACGATGGGCGGCAACGGCGGGCTGTACAAGAAGGGCGGCGGCTTCGTCGCCTACCCGGGCTGGCGGATCGCGGCCCACGGCACCCAGTACAACAAGTCCGGCGGCACCACCCTGTGCACGACCTGGGGTGCCTACCGCCGGATCAAGGCGACGTCGATCTACGCCTACTGACCACCCGCGGCCAGGCCCGCCTGCCGGTACACGGCGACGGCGACCACCAGGTCCTCCCAGCCCATCCCGGACGTCTTGACGACGACCGGCCGGCCGGCGGGCAGCGCGGCCTTCGCGGCGAGCAGATCGGCCATGGGCAGCAGCGTGCCCGGGTCGAGCCGGCCCTCCGCCACCGCCAGGATGACGTCCCCGGCCTCGCGCAGCGCGGTCTCCCGGCTCTCGACGACGACGGTGGCGCGTTCCATGAGCACACCGTCGAGTTCGCGCACCGCCGGCTCGTGGGAGCCGACGGCCAGCACCAGCGCCGTGTCGCGGACCAGGCGCCCGTCGACGACCGGTTCGCGGGCCGAGGTCGCCGTGACGACGACGTCCGCGACCCGGACCCGCTCGGCGACCTCCGGGTCGTCCGCGGCCAGCCGGCGGTCCGCCCAGGCCGCGGTCGCGCCGCCGCGACGGGTGACCGCGGTGACGTCGGCGACCGGTGCGTGGGCCCGGACGGTGCGGACGTGCCACTCGGCCTGGGGGCCCGCACCGAAGACCACGATGCGCAAGCCGTCCGCGGCGCCTTCCGCCAGTTCGTGCAGCCGGTCCAGGCCGGCGCCGACCGAGACCGCGGGGGTGCGCAACGTCGTCAGCGCGACGCCGTCGAGGATCGCGGCGGGCCTCAGGGTCTCGCTGTCGTGCAGGAGATAGGTCGCGTTGATGCGGTCGAGGCCGCGCGCGGCGTTGCCGGGGGCGACAGTTGCGACCTTCACCCCGAACCAGCCGCCGGCCTCGGACGGCATGAGCAGGCCCTGGCCGTTGGCCAGCGGGGTGATGGCGCGCGGCATGTCGGCGTCCGGGTCGAGTCCGGCGGCCAGCGCGTCGCGGACGGCCCGGACGGCGCCGACCGGGCCGAGCGAGAAGACCGCCGCGGCGTCGATGAGCGCGGTCACCGGAGCACGAACCCGGGCAGGAGGGCGTCGCGGGGGTCGACGGTGAACCGGCAGGTGCCGACCGCGTGCGCCGTTCCGGTCACCTCCGTGACGACCGCCGGGACCCCATGGGCCGTGGTCCGCTCCGCGATCCGGGCGTGGAACACGGAGCCCACCACGGACTCGTGCCGCAACTCGTCGCCCGGGCGCAGCTGTCCGGTGGCGGCGAGGACCGCGACCCTGGCCGACGTGCCGGAACCGCAGGGGGAGCGGTCGACCTGGCCGTCCGCGAACACCGTGACGTTGCGCTGCCGCACCAGTCGGCTGCTGTCGGCCCGCACCTGGGTGGGCCCGGTCTCCTCGGTGAGGATCGTCCCGTAGATGCCCGAGAGCCGGGGATCGACGGGATGCTCGGCGGCGCCGGCGGAGTTGAGCGCGTCGCGGATCTCCCGCCCGACGGCGGTGAGTCGGGTGACGTCGTCCGGCCGGACGCTCAGGCCGAAGGCCCCGGCCGGCACCACCGCGTACATCGCGCCGCCGAAGGCGATGTCGACGGTGACCTTCCCGTGGGAGGTGGCCACCTCGACGCCCTGCGCGTGGACGTAGCTGGGGACGTTCGTGAACGTGGCGTCCTGGACCAGGCCGCCACTGGTGCGGACGCTCGCCGTGACGCGGCCCGAGGGGACGTCGATCACGACGTCCGTCACGCCGTCGGCGGGTGCCGGGACCCGGCCCGAGGCGACCGCCCAGGCGCCCAGAGCGATCGTGCCGTGCCCGCACGCGGTGGAGAACCCGTCGTTGTGCCAGAAGAGGACGCCCAGGTGGGCCCCGGCGTCGTCGGGCGGAACCAGGAACCCGCCGTACATGCCGGAGTGGCCGCGGGGTTCGCCGCACAGCAGCGCCCGCACCCACTGCGCTTCCTCGCTCCCGATCGCGGCGACCCGGCGCTCGGCGACGGTCAGCCCGTCACCCGTCACCGCCGCGGGGCTGTCCGCGACGATCCGGAACGGTTCGCCGCCGGTGTGCCAGTCGATCGTCTCGATCGGCTCCGTCCGCGTCATCCGCACACACTCCCAGGTAGGCATCGGCCCCGCGCAACCCCGGCTCGGCGGGCACGCCTTCCGGCGGGCGGTGTTATGGGTGGTCCGGCGACAGTGCTGGGTCCCGGAGCATTGTCGGCGACTTCCCCCCCAGTGCAATGTTACATAGCGCTGCCCGACCCGGGTGGCTCCCCTCCGCTCCCCCCACTGGAGATGCGATGCATCGTCGATCACTCCTGCCCAGACTCCTGGCCGCCGGGCTGGCGGCCGGAGGGCTGGTCGCCGGCCTGATGACCACTCAGGCGGCAGCGGCACCGGGCAGTACGCGGCCGAGCTCGTCAGCGGCCGCGAACGCACTCGCGGCACCCGCTGCCGAGCAGGCGGCAGGGCAGACGCCTGAGCAGACGGCAGGGCAGGCGGCCCGGCCCGCGGCCAGGCCGGCCGGAGCCGACACCGGCCGGACCTCCGGACTGCCCGACGCGAGGTCCGAGCCGCTGCCCGCGAAACTGCGCGGGGCGCCGGTCGCCCTGCCGGCCGCCACGACGCCCGGGTCGCCCCGGCACGGATCCACGCCGGGCGGCCCGGCCAGGGCCCTCCACCCCGCCGCCGTCACCTCGTGCACCACGGCGGACTTCGCCGGCCGGTCCGGCAGCGCGCTGGTGGCGTACATCAAGACGGTGGACTGGGTCGCCTGCATCAACCCGCTGTTCGGGCTGACCGGTACGGACGCGCACGCGGTGTTCGCCGAGCCGCAGATGCTCGCGGTGGCGAACGGCATCGCCGGCGCGGCCGGCTCGTACACCGGCGACGACTCCGGCGGCCTGTACGAGCTGATGTACTTCATGCGCGCCGGCTACTACGTGCAGTACGGCGATCCGGGGGACGTCGGCACGTACGACTCCGCGCTGCGCGGCGCCATCGAGAACGGGTTCGGCACCCTGTTCGCCGCCGGCCACGCGAACGACGTCAGCGCGGGCAACGGCGCCGTGCTGGAGCAGGCGTTCGTCCTGACCGACAGCGCGCAGGTGCAGGCCGACTACCTGGACGTCTACGCCCGGTACCTCGACGCGTACTCCAGCAGCACGTGGGACGCCGTCCCGGAGATGGACCGCGCGCTGAACGCCGTCTACACCCCGCTGTGGCGCGGCCCGTGGCTCCCGGACTTCGTCACCGCGATCACCGCCGACCCCGGCATCGCGGACACGCTCTCCACCTTCACCCTCGCCCATCGCGACCTGCTCGGCGGGGACAACGACGTCCTCGACTCCAACGCGGGGAACGACCTGGCCAACCTCCTGCAGATCCCGGCCCTGCAG
>WRCZ01000583.1 GCA_009783685.1 Actinomycetes bacterium | reverse complement strand
CCGGCTGCTCCAGGAGATGCTGCTGGGCATCGGCGGCGTCCGCGCCGTCCGCACCTACTGCCGCATCACCGGCCATCCCGAACCCGAGGTCTTCCACACCAACGAGGGCCACGCCGGCTTCCTGGGCCTGGAGCGGATAAGGGAGCTGGCGCTGGAGGGGCTGGAGTTCGACGCGGCCCTGGAGGCGGTCAGGGCCGGCACCGTGTTCACCACCCACACGCCGGTCCCCGCCGGCATCGACCGGTTCGACCGGGAGCTGGTCGGCCGGCACCTCGGCGACGGCGGCGAGCTGCCGGGCGTCGACATCGGCCGGATCCTCGAACTGGGGATGGAGACCTACCGCGGCGGCGACCCCAACCTCTTCAACATGGCCGTCATGGGCCTGCGGCTGGCCCAGCGCGCCAACGGCGTGTCCACCCTGCACGGCGCGGTCAGCCGGGAGATGTTCGCCGGCCTGTGGCCCGGCTTCGACCCCGAGGACGTGCCGATCACCTCGATCACCAACGGCGTGCACGCCCCCACCTGGGTGGCGCCCGAGGTGCAGCGGCTGTGCGCCGCGCACGCCGGCCAGCAGGTCGCCGAGGACGCGCTGAGCGTCGGCGGCGCGGAGCGCTGGGAGTCCTGCGCCCGCATCCCGGACGCGGCCCTGTGGGAGCTGCGCAGGACGCTGCGCGAGCAGCTGGTGGACGACGTGCGGCACCGGCTGCGCGCGTCCTGGCGGCAGCGCGGCGCGGGTGACGCGGAACTGGGCTGGACCGACCACGTCCTGGACCCGGACGTGCTCACCATCGGCTTCGCCCGCCGCGTCCCGTCCTACAAGCGGCTCACCCTGATGCTGCGTGACCCCGACCGGCTGATGGAGCTGCTGCTGCACCCCGAGCGGCCGATCCAGATCGTGGTCGCCGGCAAGGCCCACCCGGCCGACGACGGCGGCAAGCGCCTGGTCCAGGAGCTGGTGCGGTTCACCGACGACCCGCGGGTGCGGCACCGCATCGTCTTCCTGCCCGACTACGACATGCGGATGGCCCGGCTGCTCTACCCGGGCTGCGACGTCTGGCTGAACAACCCGCTGCGCCCGCTGGAGGCGTGCGGCACCTCCGGGATGAAGGCCGCCCTCAACGGGTGCCTCAACCTGTCGGTGCTCGACGGCTGGTGGGACGAGTGGTTCGACGGCGACAACGGCTGGGCGATCCCCACCGCCGACGGTCTGGCCGACGAGGACCGCAGGGACGCGCTGGAGGCCGCCGCGCTCTACGACCTGCTGCAGAACCAGGTCGCGCCGCGCTTCTACGACACCGGCGCGCACGGCCTGCCGCACCGCTGGATCGAGATGGTCCGGCACACCCTGACCACGCTCGGGCCGAAGGTGCTGGCCGGGCGGATGGTCAGGGACTACGTCACGCAGCTGTACGCGCCGGCCGCCCGCGGGCACCGCGCCATACAGGGTCCTGCCGCGGAGGAGCTGGCCGCCTGGAAGAAGCGGGTGCGTCAGCAGTGGCCGCAGGTCGGCGTCGAGCACGTGGAGACCTCGTCCGTGGAGGGCACGCCCGAGCTGGGCTCGACGCTCACCCTGCGCGCCCAGGTCTCGCTCGGCGACCTCGACCCCGCGGACGTCGACGTCCAGCTGCTGTCCGGGCGGGTCGACGCCGCGGACCGGCTCGCCGCGCCGACCGTGCTGTCCCTCAAGCCGACCGGCCGGCCGGACATCTCCGGCCGCCACAACTACGAGGGACCGCTGACCCTGGACCGCACCGGCGCGTTCGGCTACACGGTGCGGGTGCTGCCCGCCCATCGGCTGCTGGCCTCGCCGGCCGAGGTCGGCCTGGTCGCCGTCCCGGCCGAGGCGCAGGGGATGACGGCGGGGGTGCTGCGCTAGCGGCGGTGCCCCCGGAACCGGTCCGGTGGTCGGCCGGACCGGTTCCGTTTGCAGAGGCGGCGAGAGGCCCGCACCGGTGGGTGCGGGCCTCTCTGCTGCCGAACGGGCTGGGTGCCGCCCGGGGGCGTGCGGTCAGACGGTGCGGATGTTCTCTGCCTGCGGGCCCTTCTGGCCCTGTGTCACGTCGAACTCGACCTTCTGGCCCTCGAGCAGCTCGCGGTAGCCCTGCGCCATGATGTTCGAGTAGTGCGCGAAGACGTCGGAGCCGCCGCCGTCCTGCTCGATGAAGCCGAAGCCCTTTTCCGAGTTGAACCACTTCACGGTTCCGGTTGCCATAATCCATCTCCTACTGGTGGGGCAGTTTCAGATCCGCACTGTACGGACCGGGATCGCCGGAGATGATCACCCCACACCGGTAAATTCCGGCAAAAACCAAAAGTGCACCCGTATTGCAATCATCCGGGTGCATCTGGGGCGGGCCGGCACCGCGTCGACGGCGGACCCCACCCGCCCGGAGGGGTCCGCCGCCGTGGGCCGTCCGGGTGACCTCCAGGGTCACCCGGACGGAGTCAGCTCACGTTGACCGCGGCGTCGTCGATGAGGAACGACGTGGCGTAGAGGGAGTCCTCGGTGCCGGTGAACTTCAGGGTGACGGTCTGCCCGATGTACGGCGCCAGGCTGACCGACTTCTGCACGTAGCCGGTGCTGTGGTTGAGGTTGGAGTAGGTGGCCAGGGTGGTGCTGCCCGCGGCCAGCGTCAGCTTGTCGTACGCCGAGGTGGTCGTGGTCTCCTGGGTGGAGATGTACAGGTAGAAGGTCAGGTTGGCGCTGGTGCAGGTGGCCGGGATGGTCACCGGCTGGGACAGCGTGTCGGTGTGGGTGGTGCCGTAGCCGTCCAGCCACGCCTTGTAGGAGCCGGAGTGCGCCGGGGCGCCGGTGCTGTTGTCGATGACGCCGGAGCTGGTGGTCCAGCCGGTGCTGCCGGACTCGAAGCCCGGGTTGGACAGCAGCTGGCCCGCGGTGCAGCCGCCACCGCCGGAGCCGGTGACCGCCCAGCTGAAGCTCGCCGAGCCGGTCGCGCCGGTGGAGTCCTTGGCGGTGACCGTCACGCTGGAGGTGCCGGTCGCGGTCGGGGTGCCGGAGATCAGGCCGGAGGAGGCGTTGATCGACAGGCCCGCGGGCAGGCCGGTGGCCGAGTAGGTCAGCGAGCCGCCGTTGGTCGAGCTGGCCTGGATCTGCAGGCTGGCCGCGGTGTTGACCACCGTGGACTGGTTGGCCGGCTGCGTCACCGTCACGCCCGAGGTGCTGACCCGGCTGCCGACGCCGATCGCCGCCCAGGTGTTGGCGACGGTGTTGTAGGTCGCGCTGCCCGCGCCCCACAGGTCGGCCGCGGCCTGAAGCGACTGGGTGCGCGCCGCCGCGTAGTTGGTGGTGGAGGTGAACCGCTCGGTGAGCGACTTGTACCAGAGCTTGAGGGCGTTGTCCCGGCCGATGCCGGGCACCGACAGGCCGTCCTTGGTCGGGCTGTTGTAGCTCACGCCGCCGATGACCTTGGCGCCGCTGCCCTCGGAGAGCAGGTAGAACAGGTGGTTCGCCGGGCCCGAGGAGTAGTGGACGTCGACGCCGCCGATGCTGGAGTCCCAGTAGTCCTTGGACGCGCCGTCCTTGCTCGGCTTGTCCATGTAGCGCAGCGGGGTGCCGTTGCCGTTGATGTTGAGCTGCTGGCCGATGAAGTAGTTGCCGGGCACGGAGGG
>WRCZ01000582.1 GCA_009783685.1 Actinomycetes bacterium | reverse complement strand
CGGGCCCGCGGGGACGTCGATCCAGCGGGCCGCCGCTTCGAAGGTCTCCGCCGGGGTGTGGTTGAAGGCGATCGCCGCGCCGGGGGCAAGGCGCCGGATCAGGTTGAGCACCTGCTCGAACAGGTGAAGCTGCTCGCCGGACGAGCGGCGCACCGCGCCGCCGACGACCACGCACTCCCAGGGCCGGGCGGCCAGGGCGGCGCTGACGACCGCGATCACGTCGTCGCTGCCGTCCAGCCCGAACAGGCAGGTCTCGACGCCGACGCCGTGCTCGGCGAACCGGGCGATCCCCACCGCGATCGCCTCGGCCACCGGCTCGGGGTCCCACGGGCCGGGCACGCGGTGCGGATCGAAGCCGATCACCAGGACGCGGGGTGTCATGTCCGTGCTGTCCATGCCTGGACCCTACGCGGCCGCGGCGGGACGGGACGGCAGGACGCCCCGCGCGCTCGGCACAAGGGCCGGCGGGCGCGGGGGTGATGGGCCCCGCGCCCGCCGGCCCGTGGTGCCGTGGCTCAGCGGGTGGTGCCGGGCGTGGCGGACACGCCGCGCAGGACGTCGCCCGCGGACGCCGTCTCCAGGGTCGTGAACGCCGCCCCCGCGGGCCGGCTCGTGGCCGCGATGTCGTCGGTGACGGTGACCAGCTTGTTCGGGTCGGCCCCGTAGTCGGACACGCCGCCGACCGAGGTGGTCACGCCGTACAGGCTGACCGAACCGTCGGCGTTGACCCGGCCGGTGAAGTTGCGGATGCCGTCGACGGCCGGGGTCCAGGGCCTGCCGGTGACCGGGTTGGTGCCGGTGGGCAGGCCGGGGACGGTGTAGGGCACGCCCAGGCCGAGGCCGGCGTTGAGGGTGTAGTCGTAGGTCCAGGTGCCGTTGACCAGCGACCACTTCTGGATGCCGGCGAGGTTCTGGGCCGCGGCGGCGGTGTAGGTGCCGCCGGCGTACGTGTCGTCGCCGTTGCCGCTGTCGCCGACGTACATCGTCGTCGGGTTGGCGAACCAGATCGCGCCGAAGCTGGCGGCGTTCGACGGGTCGCCGGTGTCCGGCGTCTTGACGGACTTCGCCGGAGCGGTCGGGAACCCGGACAGGATGCACATGTTGTCGTCCGGCCGGCCGGTCGCGGCGTCGTAGGTGTCGGCCTCGGTCGGCAGCGGCGCGCCGGGTGCGGGGGTGCCGACGCCGTTCGGGCAGGCGGTGCCGGTGGTGTCGACGAAGTAGACGGTGTCGACGCCGTTGCTGCCGGAGCCCTTGGTGTAGTAGAGCACGCCGTCGTAGAGCGCGACGCCGGCGAAGTTGGTGTCCTTGCCGAGCTTGTCCGCCTTGGTGATCCCGGGCAGCCGGGTCACGCTGAACCCGCCGACCGGGGTGGGCTGTCCGGGGTTCTGCGCCTGCTCGGGCGTGCCGGCCGGGGTGACCAGCTGCGCGCCCGTGCCGTAGATCGTGCCCGGCACCGACGTGCCATCGCCGTTGTTGGAGTTGCCGGCCGTGTAGTAGAGGCCGGTGGAGTCGTCGAGGACCGCCGCGCGGCCGTTGTCGCCGCTGTAGGCGTTGGTCTCGGTGACGGAGAACTTCCCGTTGGCGTCGAGCTCGCCGACCGCGCGGTACACCGACTGGGCGTCGGGGTTGGTCGGGTCGAACACGCCCGGGGTGTTGCTGTTGGAGGCGTCGAGGGTGTTCGGCGCAGCGACGTAGCCCATGAACGTGACCGCGTTGCCGCCGGTGGAGAGGTTGAGCGCCAGTTCCGACCTGGAGGAGAAGCTGCCCACCAGCCGGTCGTGCCCGCGGCTCGCGGCGTCCGGGGTGCCGACCGGCGCGGCGAACGAGTCGACGGCCTTGCCCGAAGGGGTGATCTGGTCGAGGTAGATCGGCGCGGTGACGCCGAAGTTCCCGTCGACCGAGACGTTGTCCCACACGTGCGCGAACGAGCCGTCAGCGACGGCGACGGCACCGGTCGGCAGCACGGTGGTACCGGGGGTGATCAGGGAGGCGGTGCCCGTGTAGTGGACCCGGCTCACCAGCAGGTTGCCCGGGAGCAGCGGGGCCTTGCCCCCCGAAGCGGCCTGCGCCGGGCCGCCGGTCGCGCACACCGTGCAGGCGACGATCGCGAGCGAGGCGGCGGCCCCGAGGGCGCCGCGCCTGGCCAGGCCCGCCGGGCGGCTGGAACGGTCGAACATGGTCGTTCTCCTTCGCGCTGACTCATCCCCAAGCCGTGGAGATCGCTCCGGATCACACCATCCGCACGCCGCCGCATGAGGGGACGGCCGGTGAACGGCAGCCGAAACTTGGGGCGTTGACGCGCCCGGACCGCCGGGCCGTCCCGTCTCCGCCTCGGGTCCACCGGGCCGTCCCGTCCTCGGGACCGCCGGGCCGTCCCCGCCTCGGGCCCACCGGGCGCCTCGGGCCCACCCGGCCGTCCCGTCCCGACCTCGGCCCGGCCCCCGGATGTACTAAGGCTGATTGATAAAGTAGCCTTAGTACATGACGGACGACGACGTGGATCCGGACGCGGTCGCCGCAGCCCTGCTGGCGAGCCTGAGCGTGCTGGTGCGACGGGTGCGCCAAGTGCCCGTCGAGGGCGGGCTCTCGATGCCCGAGCGGACCGCCCTGTCCCACCTGGAACGCTCGGGCCCCACCACGTCCTCGGCGCTGGCCCGCGAGGTGCAGATCACCGCCCAGGCCATGGGGGCGACGCTCGGCGCGCTGCGGGCCCGCGGACTGGTCGAACGCCGCCCTGACCCGGACGACGGCAGGCGTGCGGTGCTGAGCGTGACCGACGCCGGCCGGCAGGCGCTGAAGGACAAGCGCAACGCGCGCACCGAACTCATCGCCCGCGCGCTGACCGGCAGCACGTTCACCCCCGCGGAACTGGAGCAACTCGCCGCCGCCGCGCCCCTGCTGGAGCGGCTGGCCCAGAACATCTGACGACCGGACCACCCGGCGACCGGCCCACGGCCGGACGCCGACGGAACCCCGAGGCAGCACGCCGATGACCGATCCTCCCGGGCCGCCCGCCCAGCGTGGCCGGCGCGCCCTGCCGCGCATACCGCGCGCCCGGCGCCGCCCGCGCACCCCGGGCCGCCCGCCCGCCGACCGCTACAAGTGGACCGCGCTCACCAACACCACGGCCGCGGTGTTCATGTCCGCCCTGGACGGCTCCATCGTGCTGATCGCCCTGCCGGCGATCTTCCGCGGCGTGCACCTCGACCCGCTGGCCCCGGACAACATCGCGTACCTGCTGTGGATGATCATGGGCTACCGGCTGGTGCAGGCCGTGCTCGTGGTCACCGTCGGCCGGCTCGGCGACATGTACGGCCGGGTGCGGATCTACAACGCCGGGTTCGCGGTGTTCACCTTCGCCTCGATCCTGCTGTCCTTCGACCCGTTCGACGGCGGGCACGGCGCGATGTGGCTGATCGCCTGGCGGGTCGTGCAGGCCGTCGGCGGGTCGATGCTGACGGCCAACTCGGCCGCCATCCTCACCGACGCCTTCCCCGAGGAGCAGCGCGGCCTGGCCCTGGGCATCAACCAGGTCGCGGGACTGGGCGGGATGTTCATCGGCCTGGTCGCCGGCGGGCTGCTCGCGGCCTGGGACTGGCGGGCGGTGTTCTGGGTCAACGTGCCCGTCGG
>WRCZ01000581.1 GCA_009783685.1 Actinomycetes bacterium | reverse complement strand
GCCGGACCGGCGTCCTGGGCGGCATCGGGGTACGACGGCGCGTACTGCTCGTCCGCGGCGACCTGCGGGTGGTCCGTCCGCAACCGGTACTCGCCGGTGACCGGATCCAGCACCCACTGGTCCGCCGGGTCCACGGCCTCCGGGCCCTGCGTGTCCACGGCGTTCGGATCCTCCTTGCGAGGGTCGGGCGTTCAGGTTCGCAAGCTACCCCACGCAGGCGGTGCTGTCCGCCTCGGTCTTCTGCAACCCCTGCGGCACCGCGGGCGGCGCGTCGATCGGGGTACCGGCGGCGGTGAAGTCGCCACCGAGCGTGAGGGTCATCGGTCCCGGCGGCGTGCCGCCGGGGTCGGCGGCCGGGTGCAGCGCGGAGGCGGGCAGTCCCATGAGGGCGGCCACCGTGCGCGCCTGGTCGGCCTGGTCGGGCGCGTACCGCAGCGACGTCGAGGCGAGCGGCGCGGGCGCGTTGCCGCCGATCACGGGATCGCCGACGCCCTTGCTGTCGCGCAGCCACACGACGGTGCCGCGCGCGGCCCCGTTGATGCCGCTGCCGTTGAGCACGGTCACCGAGACCTGCGACGGGGCGGCCTTCGGGCCGGCCAGCCGCGGATCGGGGGCGGGCTTGTGCCGGGGCTTGGCCGTCCCGGTGAGGGGGATGTCGTCGCGCAGCGCCGCCAGCAACTGCGGGGCGCGGGTGCGGTCGACGACGACCGTCGCGTGCACCTTCTCGTTGGGGTTGTCGACGACCGGGAGCGTCGTGAAGGTGATGTGCTTGGCGTCGACGGCGGCGATGTCGCGGACCAGGCTGCTGAGTTTGGCGACCGAGCCGATGGCCTTGTCCACGGTGAGGGCCTTGGTCGCCGCGTCGGCGAGCGTGAACAGCTTCGCCGGATTGGTCAGCGTGCCCTCCGACTTGACCTTGCGGATCATCGCGCCGAGGAAGTTCTGCTGCAGCTTGATCCGGTCCAGGTCGCTCTGGTCGCGCAGCGCGTGCCGGGTGCGGACGAACTCCAGCGCCTGCTCGCCCTTGAGGACGTGCGGTCCCGCGCTCAGGTCCAGATGGGACTTGGGGTCGACCAGCGGCCGTGCCAGGCAGACCTCGACGCCGCCGACCGCCGTCGACAGGGTCTTGACCGCCTCGAAGTTCACCATCATGAAGTGGTCGACGTGCAGGCCGGTCATCTGCTCCACGAGCCGCATGGTGCAGCCCGGGTCGCGCCCGCCCTGCCCCAGGCTCGCGTTGAACTTCGGGGCGGTGAGCCCCTGCGGGATGCCCGGGATCACCTTGATCGAGCCGTCCTTCTGCCGGGTCGGGCAGTCGGGGATGGCGGTGACGATGTCGCGCGGGATGCTGACCGCGGTGGCGCTCTCGCGGTCGGCGGCGACGTGCAGCAGGATCGTGGTGTCCGCGTGGCCCAGGCTGTCCGGGTCCCCGTACGCGTGGCCCAGGCCCTGCCGGCTGTCGGTACCGATGATCAGGAGGTTCATCGGACCGTCATGGGTGACGCTCCTGCTGCCCGCGTCGCCGATGTCGACCGTGGTGATGTTGCCGTTGAGGCGCTCGTAGAGCAGGAAACCGCCGACCCCGGTCAGCACCATGAGCAGGCCCAAAGCGCCCGCGGCCCACAGCAGCACCTTCTTCCGCCGCGACGCCGGCGGCCGGGCGCGGCGCCGCACACCGCCGCCGCGCCGCCGCGGGCCGGGCACCTGGGGCGGTTCCCGGCGCGGTGGCGGCGCGGTCCTGCGTGACGGCGGTGCCGTCCTGCGCGATGGCGGTGCGGTCCTGCCCGGAGCCGCGCCGCCGCGGGCCTGCTGCGGCATGGACCGGACCGCCGGCCGTCGCGCCCCCCGGGCCGAAGCCTGCGCGTCGGGCGCGGTGTCCGTCAGCGGCCGGTACGCGCCGGTCGCCGGATCGGGCCCCCACTGCTCCGCAGCGTCGGTGCCCCTGCGGCCTTGCCTATCCAAGGTTCCACGGTTCCTCGGGTCCTCCCGTCCGGGATCGTCCGATCGCCCACACTAGCGGCCCAGTTGGGGTGAGTTGACCGTGTTCGAGTGGTCCGTCATCCGAGGATCAGGACATATCACCGCATCATGACGATGGCTTGGGTCCCGCTTTCAGTGGCTTTTCAGTGGTCTTTGCCGCACACGTCCTGATCGGCGGTCGTGCCCCGGTACGTGGGTGCGGTGCTCGGCGTCCCGCCGGGAGAGCCGCTCGGCGTGGCGCCGGGCGAGGCGGTGCCGCTGGGGGTGCCGGTGGGTCCCGTGGCGCCGGGGGAGGCCGTCGGCGTCCCGCTGGGGGTGCCGCCCGGCGCGCCGTCCCCGGACGGGCCGGTCCCGTCGGCCGAGACGCCGACCGGCTGGTCGGCCCGCAGCGCCGCGAACAGGGCGTCGGCGCCGGGCTGTTGCAGCTGGTCGCGGTTGCGGTCCGCGACGTACTGCTCGCGCGGCACGGTGAGGAACCGTATCTCCCCGGTCGGCGTCTTCTGCAGGCTCTGCGCCAGGTCGTACAGCTTGCTCAGCGAGTCCAGGCCCGGGTCCGCGGTCAGCGACTTGGTGGCCGCGTCGAGCAGCGGGTAGAGCTTCACCGGGTTGAGCAGCACCCCGTTGCTGCGCACCTTCTTCACCAGCGAGCCGAGGAACGCCTGCTGGCGCTGCATCCGTTCGGTGTCGCTGCCGTCGCCGAGGCTGTAGCGCGCCCGCACGTAGCCCAGCGCCTGCTCGCCGTCGAGCTTCTGCCGGCCCGCCGGCAGGTCGAGGTGCGCCTTGGTGTCGTGCACCGGCTTGGCCACGCACACCTCGACGCCGTCGACCGCGTCGACCATGTTCTTGAAGCCGGTGAAGTCCACGATCAGGTGGTGGTCGATGCGGATGTGGGTCATGTCCTCCACCGCGCGGATGGTGCACGCCGCGCCGCCCTGCTCGAACGCCCAGTTGAACTGTTCGAAGCGGGCCGGGACCGTGGTGCCGTCCGGCTTGGTGCACTCCGGGACGTGCGCCATCAGGTCGCGCGGGATGCTGACGGCGGTGGCGCTGCCGCGGTCGGCCGCCAGGTGCAGCAGGATCGTGGTGTCCGAGCGCTGCGTGCCGCTGTCCTGGCCGTACTTCTCGTTGCCGTTGCCGCGGTTGTCCGAGCCGATGAGGAGGATGTTCTCGGCGCTGGTCGGCGTCTCGGGAGGCCGCTGGGAGGCGTGCACCTTCAGCTCGTTCTCGGTCACCGTGTCCGTGGTGATGTTGCCGTTGAGGCGCTGGTACAGGTACCAGGCGCCGCCGGCCAGGGCGAGCACGCACACCGCGGTGCAGATCGCCAGGATCTTCAGCCAGCGGAGCCGCCGGGGCGGCCGGCCGCCGCCTCCGGCCGCGGCCTTGCCGGCGACGGCGTCCGCGGCGGCCGGGGTGGCGGAGCCGGGCGTGGAGTCGTCCGTCGGGGGCTGAGCTGGCGTGGTCACGTCGTGGCCGTCCCTGGTTAGGTCACCGATGCCGGTGCCCGCCGGGGCCCCCTGGGGTCGGGCCCGAATGCCCGACCGGCATTCGTTCAGACTGTCGAGCAGGCACGTTGGTTGCCCAAGGGGCCTTGTTCGGTGGGGGAGTTGACCAGGTGAGGGCCGTGGCGCGTGGGGCGCGCGCGAGGCCCGGGGG
>WRCZ01000580.1 GCA_009783685.1 Actinomycetes bacterium | reverse complement strand
TCTCGCTGGCGCTCGCCACCCGCGCCTACCGCAGGGCCGCCTGCCGGTGACCCCGGCGATTCGCCCGATAGCGCGATTGACAGGCAGACCTGGCACGATGGGCGGGTGACCGCACCCCTGACTCCGCACGATCAGCCGCAGTTCCCGCCGTACCCCGCCGACGGGTCCGGAACGGGCGGGACCGACGGCGACAAGGAACCGCTGCGGACCGAGATCGCCAGGGGCGCGCTGATCGCCCTGCTCGTCGCGGTGTGCGGTGTGGCACTCGGATTGCTCTGGCTGTGGCTCGCGCCGCGCATCCCGATGATCTCCGACGGCCAGGCCGTCTACCTCAAGGACACCGAGGGCGAGGAGGCGATCGGCGCCGATGGCACCTTCGCGGCGATCGCCGCGGTCCTCGGCCTGGTGACGGCGGTCCTGGTCTTCTGGCGGTACCGGCGCGGCGGCGTGTCGGTGGTGGTCGGGCTGGCGCTCGGCGGGCTGCTCGCCTCGGTGATCGGCTGGCGGATCGGCGTGTGGCTCGGCCCGCCGACGGACATCGTCGCGCACGCCAAGGCGGTCGGGCCCAAGAAGGTCTTCGACGGTCCGCTGGAGCTGCGGGCCAAGAGCGCGCTGGTCGCCTGGTCGGCGGTGGCGATGCTGGCCCACCTCTGCCTCACCTCGGCGTTCGGGCCGCGCGACCCCGACCCCGTCCCCAAGGCCGCCCCCGGCCCGTGGGGCCCGCCTCCGCCGCCGCCCCCCGCGTCGCAGTGACCGGCGGCGCCGCGCCGCCCGTACCGGGCCGACAGGCGCCCGCAGACCCCCTACCGGCCCGCCCGGTCACCGGCACGTGCTGAGCCGTTCCAGCCGGTCGGGGGGGCCGGCCCCGACCCCCGACTCAGCGGCGGGCGACGGGCGCCGTGACGGCGGACGTGAGGCCGGCCAGCACCGCGGGCGAGAGCTCGACCTCCAGGCCGCGCCGCCCCGCGGAGACGAAGACCGTCTCGAAGCCGCCGGCCGAGGCGTCGATCACCGTGGGGAGCGCCTTGCGCTGGCCCAGCGGCGAGATCCCGCCCCGCACGTAGCCGGTGGTGCGCTCGGCGGCCGCCGGGTCGGCCATCGCCGCCCGCTTGCCGCCCACCGCCGCGGCGAGCGCCTTGAGGTCCAGGCTCGCCGACACCGGCACGACCGCCACGGTCAGGGCGCCGTCGACCTCGGCCACCAGCGTCTTGAAGACCCGGTCGGGCGAGGTGCCCATGGCCTCCGCGGCCTCCAGCCCGTACGACAGCTCCGACGCCGGGTCGTGCGCGTAGGAGTGGACGGTGAAGGCCGCGCCGGCCTTCTCCAGGGCCACGGTGGCCGGGGTGCCCCCGGTGGACCGGGACTTCTTCGCCATGCCGGATCGACCGGTCCCTTCAGTTCGCGCAGACCGGCTGCTGGGTGAGTTCCACCGCCGGGAGCGACGGCAGCTTGTCGATGATCGCGGTCTCCCGCCGCAGCAGCCGCAGCTCGGCGGCGAGCCTGGCCGCCGCGTCAGGGGCCTCCAGCAGCCGCTGCTTCTGCTCGGTCCCGGTGATCATCGCGGCCGCCACCAGGTACGACAGCACCGTCGGGTCGTCCGGGAACTCCTGGCCGGACAGCGACCGCTCGCGCGCCCCGGCCAGCCGCTTCTGGTAGGCGGTGAACGCCCGCAAGGCCTCGCTCGCCAGCGCGCCGGCGCCCTCGCCCGGCGCGTCCGGCACCTCCTCGACCTCCGCGGTGAGGTAGGGCCCCGACGCGTCCACCGACAGCAGCCGGAAGCGCATGGTGCCGGTGGCGACCAGCTCGTAGCCGCCGCCCTCCCGCTCGGCGATGCCCGCCGCGTCGGCGACGCAGCCGTAGCCGTACAGGGACTCCATCGGGTCGTCGCCGAGCCCGGCGAGGGGGCCGGTGTCCAGCCCGTCCTGGCCGGTCGGCGCGACCTCCTGGCCGTGCTTGATGGCCACCACGCCGAACCGGCGCGGCGCGTCCTCCGGAAGGGCCAGCAGATCGCCGACGAGGGCGCGGTACCGCTCCTCGAAGACGTTCAGCGGCAGGACCAGGCCGGGGAACAGCGCCGAACTGAGCGGGAAGAGCGGAAGGCGATCGGTCACAGTGAGCCAGGGTACGGGCAGCATGCCCCCCTTCGTCAGCCGCTGGGCCCACTCCGCCCCAGGTCCGTCCGGTCGCCGCGCCCCTATGACCCCCGGCGCAACAGCCGTGACGCGCCCGCCGCGGCCGTGGTCGCCAGCATCCAGCCCAGCAGGATCAGCGCCGATGCCACCCACTGGCCCGTCCCGACCTCCCGCCACGCGTTGTCCTGGCCGAGGTCGATCACCGGAAGCAGCAGGTCCAGCGCGTACAGGGCCGGGTTCCAGTGCGGCACGTACCCGCTGTCCGTCGGGGCCGGCGTGCGGTGAACCGCGAAGTACACCGCGCCCACCGCCCACAGCACCGCCATCCACACCGCGGCCCGCCCCGGCCGGTAGCCGTACCCGACGGTGACGTCCTGCAGCCAGCCCCACACCCGGCCGGCCAGCGGCAGCGACTCGCGGCGCCGCCGCTGCCGGGCCAGCTGCACCTCCCGGGCCTCCGCGTCCTCGCCGCCGGCCCGCAGCGCCGCGGCCAGCCGCTCGTACGGCTCCGCGCTGAACTCGGGGGTGGCCGCGTGCAGCCACTCGATCCTGGCCCGCAGCGGGAACGCCTCGGGCGGTGTCAGGCCGTCGTACTGGAAGCCGCGCAGCGACAGCCGGCCCGCCTCCGGCCAGCTGTCGGGCGTGTCGGCGAGCTTGCCCACGCGCGCGCCGGACAGCGACACCATGCCGCCGGCCGGCGGCTGCCCGGGGGTGAACCGCAGCTCGGGCGTCTGGATCCGGCGCAGCGACAGCTGCTGCTCGCCCTCCATGGCGAACCGCGCCCTGCTGACCACCACCGCGTTGCCGAACCGGCCGTCGTCCAGCCGCAGCCCGCCCTCGCACACGAAGTCCCGGGTGCGCACCCCGGCCGGCGGCGGCGTGTCGCCGGTGTGGCCGGTGGCCAGCGCGTCCCACCCGGCGCTGAGGTAGAGGGTGTGCTCGACCTGCACCCGCGCGGCGTTCAGCGCGTAGCGGTCGTAGGGGTTGCGCAGCAGCGCGCCGCGCAGGCTCAGCCGGCCGCCGATCCGCGCGCTTCGCAGGCTCAACTCGCCAATGACGTCGATGAGTTCGGCGTCCACGTCCTGCCCGACGGACAGCCCGTCGGCGGCGATCGCCCGGCTGTGGCGGTCCCGGCGCACGGCCAGCTGGTTGAGCAGCAGGTCGGTGCCTATCTGCGCGTCGGTCAGCCGGATCCCGCCCGGGACCAGGCACTGCGGCAGGTGCAGGTCCCCGGTGACCTGCAGGCGGGCCGCGTCCAGCCGGGGTATCAGGCAGTGCACCAGCCGCATGCTGCCGGCCCGGCACTCCTGCAGCATCAGCTGCTCGTCGAAGCGGCAGTCGTCCAGCTGCACGTACGGGGTGATGGTGCCGCCGGACAGCATCAGCCGGCCGCTGATCCGCACACCGGCGAGCTTGAGCGCCGCCACCCGCCCGGGCCGCGACGGCGGCGGGTTGAGCAGCAGCTCGGCCACCGCCTGCGCCCGCACCGTGCGCTCCGGGCCCCACTCGTCGGCCGCCGCGGTGTCC
>WRCZ01000579.1 GCA_009783685.1 Actinomycetes bacterium | reverse complement strand
GTCCAGCGGATCCGCGTGCTGCACAGGGAGACCACGAAGGCGGAGCCGGCCACCGCGGCCAGGCCCCACACCAGGCTGCTCCCGTTGGCGATGAAGCCGATCACCGGCGGGCCGGCCAGCAGGCCGGTGGTCCCCATGGTGGCGACCAGCGTCAGCGCGTCCGAGCCCTGCCCGGCCGCGGCCACGTAGACGCAGGGCGTCACCGCCGCGATGCCCAGCCCCACGCAGGCGAAACCGAGCAGCGCCGGGACCACACCGCCGCTGAGCAGCGCGAGCGCCAGGCCCAGCCCGGCCAGGGCGCTGCCGGCCTTGACGATCCGGCCGTCGCCCCAGCGGCTGCGCCACCCGTCGGCGAACAGCCGGGCCAGGACCATCATCACCGAGACGACGGCGATGCCCATCGGCGCCAGCTCCGCCGACGCCTTGGCCACGTCCTTCATGTACAGGGCCGACCAGTCGTTCATCGCGCCCTCGGTGACCGTGCCGAACGCCATGGCCAGCCCCATCCACAGCGTCATCCGCGCCGGGAACGCCCACCCGCCGCGCTTCCTGCCCGCCGCCTCGTCCTCGTTCTTCTTCTCCGCGGCCGCCGGGTCGTCGGCCAGCAGCCCGGACCGGGCGGAGCCGAGCAGCAGCAGGAGCAGCACCGCGGCGACCGCGAAGTGCACGGCCACCGTGGACGTCAGCGCGTTCATGCCGGAGGCGAGCAGCGCCGCCCCCAGCGATCCGGCACTGAACGTGGCGTGCAGCCGTGCCATGGCGTTGCGCTCGTGACGGGCCTCCAGCGCCGCCCCCTGCGCGTTCATCGCCACGTTGAGGCAGCCCACCAGCACGCCGTCGCACGCCATCACCAGCAGCGCCACCGGATAGTCCGGCGCCGCGGCCATCGCGAACAGCAGCAGCGTCAGGCCCAGCGCCGACACCAGCGACAGCCGGCGCGACCCCACCCGCCGCATCAGCGCCGCCACCAGCGGGAACGACGCCGCCGCGCCCACGCCGGTGGCCATCAGCAGCAGGCCGACCTCCGCCGAACCCAGCCCGAGGTGCGCCTTGATGGCGGGCAGCCGCGACGCCCAGGTCGCGTACTGGAACCCCAGCGAGCAGAACAGCGCCGCGATGGCCAACTGGCCGCGGCGGAAGGGATCGTGCACGCGGAACATCGGTATCAGCCCACCTCGTGTTGTGATGACCACCCGCGCAGCGGACCGCTGGTCGGATGCGGGTCGCCGGGCCGGTCCGCGCGGACCGCCCGGGACATGTACACCGGATTCACGCCGTAGCCCTCCGCCGGCAGCGCCGTGCCGCGGGCGGTGAAGCCGTTGGCGGACCAGAAGGTGTCGCTGCCGCCGACGGCCACCAGGGAGATCTCCTCGTACCCCGACGACCTGGCGGTCGCCGTGAGGTGGTGCAGGAGCCGCCGGCCGAGGCCCCGGCCGCGCAGGTCCTCGGCGATCACCAGGTCGTGCAGGTGCAGGTTGCGCGAGCGGAACGCCGTGACCTCCGTGCGGGCCAGGTCCGGGTACGCGGACGCCGGGTAGGGAAGCGCCAGCAGGTAGCCGGCGAGCCGGCCGCCCGCCTCCAGCACGAAGCAGGTGGCGGGCGACGACCGTGCCCTGGACCGCAGCACGGACGGCTCCTCCGACAATCCCAGCGGCGCGTAGGTACGGCCCTCCAGCGCGACGATCCCCGGCCAGTCGCCCTCGGCGACGGAGCGGACGCGGACCTCGCGGCTCATCCGGCCTCCCCCGGACTTCCGCCGGCACGGAAGCCTCCCGCACCGTAGCCCCCGCCTTCACCCGGGCCTCCGCCTTCACCCGGACCTGCGCCTTCCCTCCGGCTTCCGCCCGCACCGCGGACGCACCGGTGGGGGAGCGGGGCGAACCCGTTGAACCCCTGGGACATGTAACTGACGGCGTAGGCGCCGCTGGACATCACCCACACCGGGTCGCCGGACGCCAGTGCCTCGGGGACGAGGACCGGGGGACGCCCGGGGGTGTGGGTGTCGGCGCTGTCGCAGGTCGGCCCCGCGACGACGGCGGGCACCCGCGGCCCGTCGGGGTGGGTGGGGAAGACCAGCGGGTACCGCACGTCGTCCATCTCGTACAGGCCGTTGAACTTGCCGCAGCTCAGGTACAGCCAGCGCATCGGCCGCCCGCCGGCGTCCCGCCGGGTGGTGAGGCGCGCGACGTGCGCCCGCACCGCGCCGTGGTCGGCGACGAGGTGGCGGCCGGGCTCGATGACGAACCGCAGCCGGTGCCCCGGCACCCGCGCGCAGCGCTCCATGCCCTCCCGGATCACGGCGAAGATCTTGTCGATCGGCGGGTCGAGTGGACGGCCGTGCCCGTCGAGGTAGCCGAGCGCCGGCAGGCCGCCGCCCAGGTTGACGTGGTCGAGGGCGATGCCCTGCCCCGCCAGCGCCTCCAGCGCCTCGGTGAGCAGGTCGAAGGCGCGCTGCCACGCCTCGTGGGTCATCTGCTGCGAGCCGACGTGGACGGACAGGCCGGACGGTGTCAGGCCGGCCTGCCGGGCCGCGCGCAGCACGCGTACCGCGTCGGCGGCCGAGCAGCCGAACTTCTCGCTCAGGCCCCACAGCGCCCCGGCCCCGTCGGTGGCCAGGCGGCAGAACACCCGCGACCCGGGGGCGTGGCGGGCGATCGCCGCCACGTCCTCCCTGCTGTCGGTGGCGAAGTCCCGCACGCCCAGCCGGTGGGCCTGCGCGATGGAGCGGTCGGACTTGACGGGATTGCCGTAGTGGATCCGCTGCACGGGCACTCCGGCGGCGATCGCCTGCGCGATCTCGTTCGGGCTTGCCGCGTCGGCCCCGGCGCCCCGTTCCGCCAGGCAGGCGACCACCTCGTCGAGGGGGCACGCCTTCATGGCGAAACGGACGGCGACACCGGGGAGTTCACGCAGCAGGCTGTCGTGGCGGGCCTCGATGCCGGCGAGGTCGAAGACGATCCGGTCCTCGTCGGCATCGGCCAGGGCGGCCAGCAGGGCCGCTTCGTGGTGCGTCATCGGCGGATCAGCCGGACCGCCGCTGGACCTGGTGAAGATCGGGCTGCCGCTGGACCTGGTGGAGATCGGTCCGCCGGCTCGCCTCGACGAGCGCCGCCCAGCACTCGATCAGCAGGGCGAAGTCGGCCGCGTCCTGCTGGGCCTCGGCGAGCAGCCGCTCGCGCCGCGGGACCAGCAGGTCGGCGAACTCCGCGTACCGGCCGCCGAGTCGGCGGTAGCAGCGGTCCAGCCGGTCGAGCCGTTCGACGTTCTCGGTGCGGTCGAGCGCGGTGCTCTCCCGTACGAACGCGGCGACCATCGGGGCCCGTACCCGGTTCCGCTCGTCGAGGAGCGCGTCCCCGGCCGCCGCCATGGCGGCGTAGACGGCGTTGAAGTACAGCATCGACAGGAAGAACTTGGCGAACCGCGTCTGGTAGGCGGTGAAGCCGGCGTCCGTCCTGCGCTCCGGGGTGTGGAAGTTGACGATGTGCCGGTTGTGCAGCACGCCCGGCAGCGTCGCGTCGTGGACCAGGTGGATCAGGAAGTAATCGCTGCCGATGGTGTCGGTCGCCGGCGGCAGCGGCACGTCCTCGTGCACCTGGTGGAAGGCGATGTTGCACATGTCGACGCGCATCGGGTCGACAGGGCCCAGCAGCGCGTGGTCGCGGGTG
>WRCZ01000578.1 GCA_009783685.1 Actinomycetes bacterium | reverse complement strand
GGGGCACCCCGGACCCCGCAAGGGGCGCGGGGAACTGCGCGACAAGCCACAACGCACGGCGCAGCCGGCAACGCACACCCGGGGGCACCCCGGATTCCGCAACAGGTACGGGGAATGCGCGGCCAGCCCGGATGGCGCGGGAGGCGGGAAGGGGCAGCCGGGGGCCACCCCCGGAGGCCGCGGCCGGCCATGAACTACCCGCACCCCACCAGCAACTCCATTCCAGGGGCTTCTCTTTCGCGCCCCCATGCATTGTCATGAACATGCGCCACCCATCTCTCAACGTGCCCCACGCGCCCCGCGCGTGCCCGCACCCCCCACCCGAGAGGACGCATCAGCGTGAGAACCCCGAAATACGTGGCGGCCGTCGTCGCCACCACCGCAGCCCTGGTCCTGGGCGGCGCCGGCCTGGGAACCGCCGCCGCCGGCCCCGCCCGGCCGGCGGCCGTCGGCGTGTGCAGCTCGACCGCGGTCTCCGGTCAGGCCGTGACCGGTGCCCTGCCCCAGGCGGAGGTCCACCGCCTGCTGGCGCCCCTCACCGCGCAGCACCGCGCGCAGTACGGCATCGCGGCCAAGGGCCCGCTCGGCACCCCCGCGGCCGCGGCCGTGCGGCAGCCCCTCGTCGACATCCATCCGGCCCAGGGCACCGCCTTCAAGGCGGCCTCGGGCGCGGACGGTTCCTGCGCCACCCAGTCGGTCTCCACCCAGCTCACCGTCAACGAGGGCGCCACCACCATCTACACGCCGACGATGTACCCGCCGGGCGGCTCCTGCGTCGAACTCGTCACCGTGTACACGCAGTCCGTGCGCGAGGTCGCCGCGTGGGACTGGTGCCGCAGCGTGAACTTCGCCGCCTCGGTGCCGATCAACTCCTCGTTCCTGAGCACGTACGGCAACGGCTCCGGCGCCTACACGGGCCGCGTCATCAGGACCTCGTCGGCCTCCAACACCTGGTCCGCGGCGCTCTACAACTACGCCGCGGGCCGCTGGGACACCCTGTTCACGCAGTCCGGCACCAACCAGTCCGGCCGCACGGACGGTTGGGACATCGAGGAGCTGTACTCCTCGGTCGGCTCCTCCGGGCAGGCGTACTCCTGCGGCGAGATGGCCGGCCTCACCTTCGAGTCCAGCGGCATCTCCGTCCGCGCCAACGGCGTCTGGTCCGCCGCCTCCTCCGCGAACGCGGACACCCACTACGACTCGCCGAGCAGCGGCTTCTACTGCCCGTCCCGCAGCTACCAGATGATCAGCGCCTACGACCACTGGAAGGACGTCGGCTGACGGCACGGCGAAGGACCGGCCGGGCCCGGCGTGGGAGCATGCGGGCGTGAGCGAGCTCGCGGTGCTCGGGACGTGCGGGGCCTGGCCGGAGGCCGGGCGGGCGGCGAGCGGCTTCCTGCTGGCGGCCGACGGCTTCCGCCTGGCCCTGGACCTCGGCTACGCCACCCTCCCGCGGCTGCTGGAACGCTGCGCCGCGGGCGCGCTCGACGCCGTGGTGATCACCCACGCACACCCCGATCACTGCGCGGACCTGAGCGCCCTGTGCCGGGCGCTGCTGTTCGGCGAGGGGCGCGGCGGCCGGCTGCCGCTGTACTGCCCGCCGGGGGTGCTCGGCCGGGTCCAGGCGATGGAGCCGACCGAGGACCTCCGCGAGGTCTTCGACCCCCGTCCGCTGCCGGGCGACCACGAGGTGGGCCCTTTCCGGCTGACGGGCCGGCTGCTGCCGCACCATGTGCCGCACGCCGGAGTGCGGTTGACCGCTCCGGGACTGACGCTGGCCTACAGCGGGGACGCCGGCGCCGACCCCGTCCTCGGCGAACTGGCCGCCGGAGCGGACCTGTTGGTCGCGGGCGCCACGCTGCTCGGCCCCGCGGCCGACCCGCACCTGCTCAGCGCCGCCGAGGCCGGAGCGTGGGCCTCCCGCGCGGGGGCGCGCCGCCTGCTGCTCACGCACTTCTGGCCCGGCGCCGACCGCGCCCGGTCCGTCGCGGAGGCCGCGGCCGCGTACGACGGGGAGGTCCTGGCGGCCGACGAGGGGATGGTGCTCTCCCTGTGAGGCGTGGGGCCCACGGAACGGCGCCGGGGCCGCGCGACACCACGCGGCCCCGGTTCCCGTCCGGGCCGGAGCCCGGCCGCGGTCAGTGCATCCAGAGCAGGTACAGGCCGTTCGTGCCGTACTCGCAGATGTAGACCGGGCCGTGCACCGGCGCGTTCGCCTGGGCCTGGGCGACGCAGCTGTCGTACGTGGGGAAGTACCCGAGGAACATGAAGCCGCTGCCGGGCGGCGGCGACGCTTGTGCGGCGGTACCGGCGAGGCCGAGGCCGAGCACCGCGGTGGCGGTCAGGACGGCGGCACGGGTGAGGACCCTCTTGCGCATGTCGGTCACAACTTCCTTCCAGGCAGGCGTCAGCCGCCTGCTGAACGGGCCAGATGGGGTGTTGTGCGTGGAGATGCGTGCAGGACGAAGCCTGCCCGGTGGCGGGCTCCGTTTTCAATAGGTCCAGACCAATTGGTGAGGGTGGGGTGCCTGGGGCGACCGCGGGAACGCGGAGCGACCGCGCCACCCGGGTTCGCCGCCCGCACGCCGGTCAGTTTCGGAGAAGCCCGCGGCAGCCGCCGTTCCTAGCCTTGAGATCAGGCCGCACCGCCGCCGGCCGCACACCCCGTACGAGAGGAACCGAGCGATGAGTGGCACGCGCACGACCGCGAAGAAGGCCGGCTCGACCGACGGCGCCTACGACGGGTTCACGGAGGAGGAGCGGGACGCGATGAAGTCCCGCGCAAAGGAGTTGAAGGCCACCTCGCGCCGCGGCCCGCGCGCCGCCGCGGACGCGGAGGCCGA
The DNA here is from genome assembly GCA_009783685.1 of Actinomycetes bacterium. Classification (GTDB taxonomy): domain Bacteria; phylum Actinomycetota; class Actinomycetes; order Streptomycetales; family Streptomycetaceae; genus Actinacidiphila. The sequence goes on along the minus strand of WRCZ01000578.1, from coordinate 822 downwards.
AGTGCTCGCGAAGATAGCCGAGATGGCCGAGGCGGACCGCGCCCTCGCCGAACGCGTCCACGCCGTCGTCAGGTCCGCCGCCCCCGGTCTCGCGCCGAAGCTCTGGTACGGCATGCCCGCCTACGCCAGGGACGGCAAGGTCGTCTGCTTCTTCCAGAGCGCCCAGAAGTTCAAGTCCCGCTACGCCACGCTCGGTTTCAACGACCCCGCCCTCCTCGACGACGGCACCATGTGGCCGACCGCGTTCGCCCTCACGGAATGGACCCCCGCCGGCGAGGAGCGGATCGCCGCGCTCGTCGCGCAGGCGGCGGGCTGACCCCGGGCACGGAACGGGCCGGCCCTTCGCCCGGAACGGGCTCGCGGGGGCCGGACATGGCCGGGCCGGGACGGGGCAACCGACCTGTGAGGCGGCCCGTTCCCGGGGCCGCCGACGAGATCCGACGGAAGAGGGACGAGATGACCATCCTCTGGGCGATCATCGCGGGCCTGATCATCGGCCTGCTCGCCAGGCTCGTACTGCCCGGACGCCAGCCGATCCCGCTGTGGGCGACCATCGTGGCCGGCATCGTCGGCGGGCTCGTGGGCAACGCCCTGGCGGCGGGCTTCGGCGTCGCGCACACCAGCGGCGTCGACTGGACGCGCCACGCCCTCCAGGTCGGCGCCGCGGCCGTGCTGATCGCGATCGTCACGCCGCTGTGGACCGGCAGGCGCCGCGTCTGAGCCGCGTCCGCCCGGCGTCCTGCGCCCCGGCCCGTGCCGGCCCCGCCGGCCGGAACCGCCCCCGCCGCCCTCCCCGGGCCGCGGGGGCGGTCCGCGCCAGCG
>WRCZ01000577.1 GCA_009783685.1 Actinomycetes bacterium | reverse complement strand
CGCAGGCCGGTGGCGCCGGCGGTGAACCGGGCGGCTGCGGCGAGGGCCCGGCGGGTCGCTTCGACCGCTTCGGGGCCGGTCCCGCCGGTTTCGGCGGCCGTGCCCGAGGTGGCCTTCGGCCGGGCGGGGTGGTGCAGCACGCCGAGGGTCTCGCGTGCCCCGAGCGCGTGCCAGGTGCCGCGCACGCGCCGCGGCGGCAGCGGCCGGCCCGCCAGCCGGCGGGCGGCGCGCAGCGCGCCGAGCTGTGCCAGGAACGCCGCACCGTAGACGGGCGAGGTCGTCAGGCCCAGCATGGTGCGGCGGCGTCCGGCCGCGGCGATCAGGGCGCCGAGGGCGGAGCCGCCCATGGACAGGTGCGCGGACCGGCCGCTGACCTGGCGGGCCTCGTCGACGGCGACGAGGATGCGCCAGACCTGCTCGACGCCGGGACCGCAGATGATGTCGGCGGACCAGCAGGGATGGCCGGGCACGCCGGGGGGCGGCAGCACGCCCACCCCGACGTCCGCGGCGGCCAGGGCATGGTCGTCGCCGGTGGCGACCACCAGCACCACGTCCCCGTCCGCCTGAAGCCGGCGCACCTCCGCGACCGCCGACGTGCCGGCCGGCAGGACCCGGTCGGCCCAGGGCAGGAGTTCGCCGGCGCCGGCGTGCTCGGTGAGCAGCAGGCCCCGGCCGCCGGAGCGGGCGGCGCCGACGAGCGCGTCCGCGAGCGGGTCGAGGTCGCAGCCGGCGAGGATCCGGCCCTGGACGATGCCCGCGGCGTCGTACAGGTCCAGCGGCATTCCCTCCGGGTCGTCGGGCCGCCGGCTCCCGGTGCCGGCGGCGCGCTGCAGCCGCCATCCGTCCGCCGTCCACGGCCCGGGGTGCGACAGGTCCGCGACGGACCTTCCGGCGAGCACGTTGTGCGCGGCGCTCCACACCTCCGCCTCGTCCAACTCACCGGTGGACGCGGCTTCCAGCAGCCTGGGGCGGGAGGTGCACAGCACGGTGGAGTCGATGACGACGGTCGTCACGCGGTCCAGGACGCGCAGCGCCTCGGCGTCCATCGGCACGGCGCCCGCGCCGGCCAGGTCGCGTCCCAGCAGGGCGCTGAACGCCTCCCGGCCCATGCCGGCCGCCTTCGGCGCGGTGGCGAGAATCGCCCGCGCGGCGGTGTCGAGGCTGCCCGTCCAGGCGAGCAGCCCGCCCGCACCGAGCACGGAGGCCATCGAGGTGCGCTCGCCGCATTTCTCCACCGGGCCGGGCGGCAGCGGAACGGGCCGGGGCAGCCACCCGGCGATCCGCGGCGGCAACCCCTCCCCGCCGGGGACCAGTTCGTGCTCGCGCGCGTGCCACACTCCCTGCCGCGCGCGGATCTCGGCGAGTTGCCAGACGCGCTGCACCGTGTCCAGGGCCACCGGGGCCACACCGTCGGTCAGGGCGTGCACCGTCGCGCTGGACACCGAGATCACCACGGCGGCGTGCGGCTTGCCGAGCCGGTTCTCCACCAGACGGCGCAGTAGCGGATGGGACTCCGTCATGACCACCGGCACCCGCAGCATCGCGGGGAACGCGGGCAGCGGCGTGACCTGCCGGACCGCGGCGACTCCCAGCGCCACGCAGTCCGCCACCAGGGCGGCCTTGGCCAGCGCGGCGGGCGCGGTGGCGAACGGGGGCATCGGGCCGGTGCCGGAGAACGGGTCGTCGTCGGTGCCGTGCGCCTCCTCCAGCGTCATCACGACGTCGAGGACCTTGTCCAGGCCGGTGTCGTCCTCGGAGAGGTCGACGACCACCTGCCCGAGCACGGCGTTGACCTCCGCCCAATGGACCCCCTTGACGGCGCGGAGGGCCGCGGTCACGTCGCTGCGGAGCCGTTCGTGGGACTCCCCGTTCCCGGTCAGGCCGCGCACCTCGACGTAGGCCCGGCCCCCGCGCCGCCACACCCGCCGCCGTCCGCGCTGCTTGCCCGCGTCCGCCAGCACGGCGGCCGCCTCCGCCAGGTCCCCGGGAACGCTGCGCAGCGCCTGCTGCGCGGCGCGACCCGCCTGGACGGCCGTCGTGGTGGCGTCGCGCACCGCACCGCCCAGCGCCCCCACGGGCGCGGACACCAGACCCACGACGGAGGGCACGAGCCCGCTCAACGACACCAAGGCAACTCCCGGAGTCCCCGGCCCGCCGCCACCGTTCGATGAACACGGCCGGACGGATCCCGGTCGCGGAGCAGGCCACGAAGAGAACATTAGGTGACGTAATCGGATAATGGGTCGATAACACCCCAGAGGGGGTGACCCCGCAGCCAGCAGGAGGACCACGCCATGACGACCGCCACGCAGAGCAGCCGCCGCCCGGCCAAACGAGCCGCCAAGTCCACGGCGAAGTCCCCGAAAGGCGCAGCGGCGCGCGGCCGGTCCTCCACGACGACCCGGAGCACCAAGGGGAAGGCCAAGGCGTCGAGCGGCGGCGGCCGAGGCGGCCAGGGCCGGGCCAAGACGGAGAGCCGCACCAAGGCCGGGGACGGTGCCAAGTCCGGGGGCCGCGCCAAGGCCGGGGATCGTGCCAAGTCCCACGCGCAGGGGCACGAGCACGACATGACCATCACCATCCCGGTCGACAGCGCCGCCAACGCGGTCGGCAAGGTCGTGACCCTGCCGGTCACCGCCGCGCAGCGCATCCTGCCCGCCGCGGGCGGGCTGCCCCTGTACGTGGGCCTGGGCGCCCTCGGGATCGTGGGCGTCCTGGAATGGCCGGTGGCGGCCGGGATCGGCGTCGGCTACGCCGTGCTGCGCCAGGGCGGCCCGCTCAACCCGCACCCCGACAAGGACGCGGTGAAGTAGCGCCCGCGGGTCGGCCGTCCGGGGCCGTCGCCGCTCCCCGTGAGCGAGAAGTCCCCGGCCCGGCTCCCCCTCTGACGTGCAGTCCAGCAGGCGGGGAGCGGCCGGCGTCCCGGTGGCGAACCGGGTGGCGGTGGCCGCCCAGTTGCTGCCGACGTTCACCGGTACGGTGCCGGAACTCGTCGCGACGGCCGGCGCGATCGCCTGAGCCGCCGCGCGCGAAGCGGCGGGGGAACCGTCGCGTGACGCAGCGGAGAGGGTCCGCCCCACGCGCCGTCAGGAGGGCGGAAGGTGGCGCGGCGGCGGGATTCGAACCAGCGTGATCCGGTTGTGGAGACCGAGCGTCTGCCTTCGCGCTACGACCCCGCCTGGCCGTGACCGTAGCTCCGGCGCCGTGTGGAAAACCGCGGCCGACGGGTCCGGTCCGCGGCCCGGAATCGCGGTTGTCGACCAGGTCACTCCGTTACGGGCAGGCACTCGGCGAGCAGGTCGACGACGTCGTGCCAGGCTCGCTGCGCGTGCCGTGGGTGGTAGCCCACGCCGGGGACCACGGGGTGGTCGACCGGCGGGTGGTGGAAGGCGTGCAGGGCGCCGCCGTAGACCACGAGGCGCCAGTCGACGCCCGCGGCCTGCATTTCGGCAGTGAACGCGTCCCGTTGCGCGGGCGGCATGATCGGGTCTTCCGACCCGACCCCGGCCCACACCGGGCAGCGAATGCGCGCCGCCTCACCCGGTCGGCCCGTGGTCAGCCCGTTGACTGTCCCGATCGCGCGCAGGTTGACGCCGTCGCGCCCGAGTTCCAGCCCGACGGCGCCCCCGGTGCCGTAGCCGACGGCGGCGATCCGGTCGGGGTCGGTCCGCGG
>WRCZ01000576.1 GCA_009783685.1 Actinomycetes bacterium | reverse complement strand
CGGAGGCGTCGAACGACGCGGTGTCCCAGCCCTGTTGGACCGCGCGGGCGTCGTACACCTCGCCGTCGTACAGGTCGTCGGAGAGGATCGGGCCGGTGGACCAGGTCCACGACGGGTCGGTGGTGACGGCGGCCTGCGTGCCGTCGGCGTAGGTGACGCGGATCAGCATGATCGCCTGCGGCGGGCCGGACCAGCGGAAGCCGTACGGGCTGAAGTGCGGCCCGTAGCCGGTGCCGAGCCAGATGCCGACCGCGTTGCCGCCCTGCCGCAGCGCCGAGGTGACGTCGTAGGTGTCGTACAGGTTCCGCTGCGTGTAGGGGGTGTTGGCGGGGGCGAGCACATGGTCGCCGACCTTGGCGCCGTTCAGGTGGAGCTCGTACAGGCCCAGGCCGTAGACGTAGGCGCGGGCGCTGGCGATCTTCCCCTTCAGGGTGAAGGTCTTGCGCAGCATGGGCGCGGCGGCGTCGCGGTTCAGCAGGGTGGGGTCGCCGGTGGGCTCCAACTGGCCGCCGGTGACGGCCGTGCCGGGGAACGACGGATCGGGCGACGTCGAGAAGTCGTCGCTGAACAGGGTGGATCCGTCCAGGCCGTGCACGGTGAGGTTGTCGTAGAGGCTGTCCTCCTGCCGGCCCGCGGTGGTGGACTGGCGGAACCCGATGGTGCCGCTGGTCAGCGAGGTGTCGGTGAGGGTGTCCACCTGGGTGCCGTCGATCCAGGTGGTGATGGTGCTGCCGTCGGCGACGATTCGCAGATGGTGCCGGTCACCGGCGTTGGCGGGGGTGAGGACCGGGCTGAGATCGACCTCCTTGAGGGTGGTGAACCGCCCGCCCAGGTTCACGTGCGGCCGCAGCATGACCTTGCCGGGCGAACTCGCCGTGTTGATCTGCCACATGTAGTAGTCGGAGGCGTCCTTCGCGCGGAAGACCACGCCGGCGGCCGCGTACTTGACGGTGAAGTCGGTGTCGAGCGCGAAGTCCGACCATGTCGAGGTGCCGCTGCGGTCGGGGGTGATCCACTGCGCGCCCTGCCAGTCGGCGGGACCGGCGAGGGCGGTGTCCCAGGTGGCCGCGGGGCTCCAGTCGGACGTCTCGCCGTGGTTGTCCCAGACGCGGACCTTCCAGTAGTAGCGGTGCCCCGAGGACAGCCGGGGGCCGCCGTAGGGCACCCGGACCGACGCGCCGGAGGCGACCTTCCCGCTGTCCCAGACGTCGGCGTGGCCGGGCGACAGCCGTGAGGCGCTGCCCGCGACGAGGATCTGGTACGCGGTCTGGGTCTCGTCGCTGCGCCGTGACGCCAGCTGCCAGCCCAGGCCGGGCGTGCCGCTGGTGACGGCGAGCGGGGCGGGGGTGCCGTCCACGACCGGGTCGTGCACGGTGAGTCCGCCGGGGTCGGCGTGGGCGGGCGGTGCGGTCAGCAGTGCCGCCGCCAGCACCGGCACGGCCGCCAGGAGGGCGGCGAGCCTGCGGCGCAGGAGCGGAGGACGGGGTCCTGGCATCGGTAGGGCTGCCTTTCTCCGAGGGCGAGGGGGTGCCGGGTGCCGTGCGGCGGCCTGCTGCGGCGGTCAGGGAGTGAGTTCCGCGACCCGGGTGAAGCCGTCCTGGGTCCCGGTGACCGTCAGGCGGACCTGGGAGGTGGTGACCGCGGAGTCGAACGGGATCCAGCGGTAGACGGCCGAGTTGCCGGTGACGGTGGCCTGGGTGACCCAGTTGCTGCCGTCCCAGGTCTGCACGGTGAAGTCGGTCGGGACGCCGTCGCTGAAGGAGGCGAAGCCGACGCCGTGCAGCGGCACCGCCGCGGGTGCGGTGACGGTCAGGGTGTCCGGGTACTGCCCCTGGGTGTCGTCGTTCCAGAAGGTGCCGAGGTCGCCGTCCACGGCGTTGGCGGGCACGTAGGTGCGGGTGGCGCCGTTCACCACGTTGGGCGCGTGCCAGCTGGACGCCGACGCCGTGGTGCCCTGCGCCCAGCGGCCGAAGACCGGCACGTCGACGCTGGTGGTGGCGGTCGTCCCGTCGGGCGCCCGCACCGTCAGCGCCACCGGGTACACGCCGCCCGCGGTGCCCTGCGGCACGCCGATCCGGATCGTCGTGCGGGTCTCGGTGGCGGCCGGGGTGAGCGGGATCCGCGCGGGGTCGGGCGTCGCCGTCCAGCCGTCGGGCACGTCCGCGCTGACGACGGACGCCCCGCCGCCGGTGGAGTGCTGCTCCACGACCGCGGTCAGCTCGCCGCTGCCGCCGGCGGTGACGGGCGCGGCGGCCGCCTGGGCGGCGGTCACCGACACCGTGGTGAACGGCTTGGCGGGCGGCACCACGGTGAAGGTGTAGTCGCCGGAGCCGGCGGTCAGGGCCAGCGTGTCGCCGGCCGCCCGTCCGACGGTCAGGCCCGGGTCCTGCTGGGCGGTGCCGCCGGCCGCGTAGACGGTCCGGCCGCTCTCGCGCACCACCGATCCGGGGCCGCCGAGCAGCGGCAGTTCGATGGTCGCGGTCGCGCCGACCGGGACGGCGGCGTGGTAGGTCAGCGTGCTTCCGTCGCGCTGCCATTCGCTGACGACGGTGCCGCGGGCGGTCTCCTGGCGGGCCGAGGCCCGGGTCAGGTCGCCGACGACGCTGGGGGCCAGTGTCAGGGTGCGGTAGCCGCCGCCCGAGGTGCCCGGCTGGATGCCGCCGAGCTGCTGGTAGAACCACTGGCCGATCGAGCCGCCGAGGCCGATGTGGTCCTTGGACGACGTGCCGTCCGGGGCCGAGGAGTTCGGCCACTTCTCCCAGATGGTGCCGGGGCCCTGCTGCACCATGTAGCCGAAGCTCGGGTAGTCGGTGCGCTGCGCGACGGCCAGGGCGACGTCGTTGCGGCCGTAGGCGCCGAGAGCCTGGAAGACCATGGTGGAGCCGACGAACCCGGTGGTCAGGTGGTCGTCGTGGGCGGCGATGTCCTGCACCAGCCGGTCCACGGTGGCCTGTTCGCGGCCGGCCGGCACGATGCCGAGCATCAGCGGCATCGCGTAGGCGAGTTGGGTGCCGTTGGCGTACACGCCGGTGGCGGCGTCGTAGTAGCGCTTGGTGAGTCCGGCGGCGACGTCGGTCGCGAGCGCGCTGTAGTGCGCGGCGTCGGCGCTGTTGCCGACGACGCGGGCCATCTTCGCCAGCAGTTGGGCGTCGAGGTAGTAGAAGCCGGTCTGGAAGTAGTCGTGCGGGGTGCTGACGGAGGCGACCCAGTCGTCACCCCACGAGGTCGGCGAGTGGACGACGATGTGGTCCGCGTCGCTGATGGTGCCCAGGTAGTCCACCCATGCCTTCACCTGGGCGTAGTTGTCGCTGATGGGGCGGGTGCTGCCGTAGCTCTGGTAGGCGTCCCAGATGATCTGCGGGTAGGCCGAGCCCCACGCGGGGTCGGTGCGCCAGGAGTTCTGGCCGCCGTTGGCCGGGGCGACCGACGGGATGCTGCCGTCGGGGTTGATGCTGGTCGCCACGTCGCCGAGCCACTTGGCGTAGAACGACTGCATGTCGAAGTTGGCCATGGCCTCGACGTCGGAGTCCCCGGCGTCGCCGAGCCAGCCGTGCTTCTCGCGCGTCGGGCAGTCCAGCGGAATGGACTGCAGGTCGTTGAGCTGGGTCGAGGCGACCGCGTCCTGGATGGAGTTGAGCAGCGGGTCGGAGGTGCTGAAGCTGCCGGTCGTGGCGACGTCGGTGTGCACGACCTGGGCGGTG
>WRCZ01000575.1 GCA_009783685.1 Actinomycetes bacterium | reverse complement strand
GAACTGCGCGGGCGACCACGACGGCGCCGCACACGGCAACGCACCTACGGGGGCAGCCCCGCTCCCGAAGGGGCGCGGGGAACTGCGCGGGCGACCACGACGGCGCCGCACACGGCAACGCACCTACGGGGGCAGCCCCGTTCCCGCAGGGGCGCGGGGGACTGCGCGAGGGAACACGACGAGGCCGGGGGACGGCAGAGCGCAGCGAGCGGCACCGCGGAAGCCGGATCCGCGCCCCTAGGCGGAGCCGCGGAAGTCGCCGCGGAGGATGCGGGGGACGAGGGCGTCGGGGTCGTCGAGGGCGAGGGGAGGGGCGGCGGGCCCCTGGGGGGTGAGCGCGCCGTAGCCCGTGGCAGCCCAGACGCTGCGCTGCGGCGGGAGTTCGAAGTAGGGCACGCGGCGCCCGTCCGCGTCGAGGTCGGTGAGGACCTCGGGCGCCCGGTGCCCGCGCACCGCCTGCCCGCAGGCCCGGCACGCGGCGACGTGCAGCGTGTCCCGGCGGCCGAGCGGGCGCCAGTCCAGGCGCCGCGTGGCCCTGCCGTGCAGCGGATCGAAGAAGCACAGCGGCAGCGCGTCCTCGCGCCCCTCGTACGCGTCGCGGCCCTGCGCGACCAGTACGAGGACGCCGACGAGGTCGGGCGTGCCGTCCGCGGCGTCGAGCACCTTGCCGGCGGCGGCGTACGCGTCCAGCGCCCGGCCCAGGCCGGGGCGGCGCTGCGGGTCGGCGTCGTCGAGGAGTTCGCCGAGCGCGATGACCTCGGCGTCGGCCCGGCGCCGCAACGCGGCCGTGTCGGCGGCCTCCTCGGCGGCGAACACCGCCTCGGGGAAGGCGAACGGCGAGCCGGAGCCGCGCCGCGGGCCACGCCGGCGCCGCCGCGCCACCCACAGCCCGCCGCCGGCGCAGAGCACGACCGCGGCCACCACGCCGAGGATCACCGGTAGCGCCGAACTCCCGCCGTGCGCACCGCTCGTGGCGCCCGCGGACGGGGACGGCGCCGGGGAGCCGTTGAGGTAGGCGGTCGCCTCCTGGTAGACGCGGTCGCCGTCGCCCTGCGCGATCAGGTCGACGGCGCGGGCGACCCGGGCGGCGAGCCCGGCGTCCTTCATGTCGGCCTGGAACTCGACCGCGGCGACCGCGTGGAACACCTGGTGCCGGTCGGCCGGCCATTCGGCGCCCTGGAGGGCGTCGTAGGAGGGGTCCATGGTGATGAGGATCAACTCCCGCTGCCCGAGGCGCTCGTGCAGCACGTCGCCGAGGACCTGCGGGTCGCCGTCGAACGCGTCGCCCTTGGTCAGCGGCACCAGCGCCACCTTGATCGGCAGCTTGGTCTGCCGGATGCGGGCGGTCAGCCGGGACTGCTCGGCCGGGGGCACGGCGGAGGCGTAGGCGGGGTCGACGTAGACGGGCGAACGGGCCAGCGCGTCGGCGATCCGCTGCCCGGCGGACGGGGCGGCGACGGCGGGGCCGGTCGCCGCGAACAGCGAGGCCAGCAGGATGCCGACCAGCGCGAGGCCGCCCGCCGCCAGGGAGCGGCGGGTCCGGCCGGTCGTGAACGGCCTTGCGTCACCGGACACTTGCGTACTCCTTCGTGGTGGCGACCAGCCGGGACACCCCGTCGCGGGCGGCCGGCAGCGGTCCCGGCGCCTTCTCGTACGGCACCCTGCCGGAGCCGCGCGGGCCCGGCAGGGTCAGCCGGCGGGCGTCGAGCGCGGCCGAGCCGCGGCCGGGCCGGCAGGCGGCGCAGGCGTGGGTGCCGTCGACGGCCGGGCCGTGCAGCGGGTTGACCGCGCACAGGGCGCGGTAGGTGCGGCCGGCCAGGGCGGCCCGGCCCGCGCGGGCGAGGACGGTCGCGGCAGCCAGGTCGGCGGGGCCGGGTTGCGGACCGCTCTGCCGGCCGGGTCCGCCGGTGAGCAGCATGGCCGCGTCCAGGCACTCCCAGGCGCGCTCCCGGCCCGGGGCGTCGTCCTCTGCGGCGGCCAACTCCTCGGCCAGCGCCTTGACTTCGGCACCCGAGGTGCGGGACAGCCAGCCGGCCGAGGGGTGCGCGGGCGCCTCCTGCCCCTTCGCCGCCCGCCGCCGGCCGCGGGCGAGGGCGCCCGCGGTGCCCGTGACGGCGGCGGTGAGGCCGAGCAACAGCCCTGCGGCGAGGGCGCCGACGAACAGGCCGGGCCAGAAGTCCCCGTGGAACAGCGGCGGAAGGCGGTGGCCGGCGACCGGCTCCGGCGGGTCGTCGGGACCGTCGGGCGCGGGGTCGGAGTGCGGCACCGTGCCGAGGTACGTCATCAGCTCGTCCAGCCGCTGGCCGAGGCGGTGGTCGGCGGCCGGGTTGTCGTCGTGGTCGTAGGCGAGGGACATCGGCAGGTCCAGCGTCAGCCGGGCGGCGTCCACCGGGATCCCGAAGTCGTAGACGTGGACGTCGCCGCGGAGCGGATCGGCGATGACGTAGATGCCCTTCCGGTGCAGCCTGCTGTGCAGGCCGGCGGCGAACACGCCCTGGTCCCCGGCCGATTCGTCGTCGCTGAGCTGCGGCACCACCGCGATCTTCACCGGACCGGGGGTGTACGCGGCGATCCTGCGGCCGAGTTCGGCCTGCTGGGCGACGTCCAGCACCTGCGGGCTCTCGGGGTCGGAGTAGACCGCGGCATGCTGCAGCCCGGCCGCCACCCGGTCCAGACGTGTGGCCAAGTCGGCCTGCGTGGGCGCCTGCTGGGGGCCGTCGACCTTCTGGTCGAAGACCTGCGGCGCGCCGATCAGCACGGTCGCCGCGAGCGCCGCGGCCGCCGCGCTCTCCGGCAGCCGCAGTCCCGTCCCGCTGCGCTTGCGGCGCACGTACAGGCCGATGAGCAGCACGCTCAGGGGGACGGAGGTCAGCAGGATGCCGGTGACGAAGCCCTGGTTCTGGCGGTCGGTGGCGTCGATGTAGAAGGGCGCGACGTCCTTGCCCGTGTTGCCGTACTCCTCCCGCAACTGCGCGGCGCGCCGGGCCGCGCGCTGCGGGCCCGAGGCGACGGCGTCGGTGAACGCCTGGAACGAGCGCAGGGCTCCCGCGTCGTAGGGCAGCGAGTACAGGGCGATGTCGGAGGCGTCGGTGGCGGGCGCCGAGACCCCGAAGGTCCGGGCGTTCTCCACGCCGTTCGGGCCGACGAGCACGTAGAGGCCGTTGCGGCCGAGCCGGTCGTGCACGGTGCCGAGCAGCCCGTCCCCGGACTGGTCGGGCAGGACCAGCACGTACGTGGGGACGCCGGTGCGCTTGGCCGCGTCCGCGAACGCCGGGGCGGTGGATCGCGGTACCTCGCGCGGGAGTTGGTCGGTGACGTACACCGGATCGGCCCGCAGGGCCGCGGCCAGCGCCTCGGCCTGGGACGGCTGTGCCGCCGCGGTCCCGGTGGCCGCGCCCCATGCCAGTGCGGCGGCGGCCACCGCGACACCCCGTCTCCGCCACGTCATGGCCCGCCTCCCCGTCAACCGGCGCCTGGTCGCACACTATCGTCGCGTCCCCGCCGGCCGACCTCAACGCACGCGGCCCACCGGCCGGGTCAAAGGAGGGTCAGGGACGCGCCGGGCCGGGCGAGCGGAGTCCGGGCCGCGCGTCCGAGCCGGGCACGGCCCCGCGAGAGCCTCAGCGGCGGGCCGCGGGAAGCGTCTGCTCGACCCAGATGATCTTGCCGTCCGCGGTGTACCGGGTCCCCCACCGCTCGCCGAGCTG
>WRCZ01000574.1 GCA_009783685.1 Actinomycetes bacterium | reverse complement strand
GGTCCGTCACCGGGATCTCGTGGAAGCCCAGCCGGTCGTAGAAGGCCCGGGCCGGGGTGTTGACGGTCAGCATGCCCAAGTGCACGGCGGGGACGCCCTTGTGGGCCAGCGCCGCGAGGAACGCCCGCATCAGCGCCCGTCCGTGGCCGCCGCGCTGGAAGGCAGGCAGCACGTCGATGTGCAAGTGCGCGGGGTAGGCGGCGAGTTCGGGGAGCACCATCCGCTCGGGGGTGTGCAGCAGCCAGGCCATCGCCTCGGTGGGCGTCGCCGGCTCGCCGTCCGGTGCGGGCCAGCGGTCCGCGACGCCGGGCAGCCACTCGTCCCTGAACCGCTTGACGAAGGCGGCCGTGTCGCCGGTCCCCAGCACGTAGCCGACGACGTCGCCCTGCCCGTCGTCGAGCACGAACGTCAGGTCCGGCTCCAGCACCGCGTAGGGCGCGGCGAAGATCGCGCCGACCAACTCCCGGTCCTGCGGCGGGTACTGGTCGGTGGCGTCCTGTCCGGCGTCGGCGGTGCGCAGGCAGATGTCGTACAGGGCCGGCAGGTCCGCCGGCCGGTAGGGGCGGACGGAGGGGCTGGTCACGAGTGCTCCGGGTGGGTCGGGCCGGGCGAGGCCGGGTCGCCCAGCATGGTGAAGGTGAACGAGAAGGCGGCCGGGGCGGCCGCCAGCCGGAAGTCCGGCAGGACCTCGGGTCCGCAGGCGTGGCTGCCGACACCGTGGACCGCGTGGTCCAGGTGCAGCCACAGGGTGCGCCCGCGGACGAGTTCGTGGGTGTGCCGCGCGGCGTCCAGCTCCTGGGTGCTCCACGGCCGCGCCGTCAGCCAGAACGACGGCGTGCCGTCGACGCGCAGCCCCGTGCCGTCGTCGCGGCGCAGCTCGGCCCAGCGCACGTCCGCCCGCGCGCCGTTCTCCTGCGGCCGCACGTACGGGGTCTGCAGGGCGTCCACCGTCGAGCGGTAGCGGCCGATGCGGGACGCGGCCCGGGTGTCGGCGTACGCCTCGCCGGGGCCGCCGCCGTACCACTCGACCTCGTCCATGGTCGGGCACACGCCCATGCGCAGGCCCAGCCGGGGGAGCGGCAGCGTCCACGTGCCCTCCGGCGTGACCTCGACGTCCACGGTGAGGCGGTCCCCGCTCGCCGACCAGGTGTACCGGGTGTGCAGCGCGAGGTCGGAGGCCGCGGGGGCGACGCGGGTGGCGACGGTCAGCGCGTCGTCGCCGACGGCCACCCGCACCACCCGGTGCTGCATCCGGTGCAGTCCCAACTGGCGCCACTGGAGATCCAGTTGGCCTTGCGGGTACCAGTCCATGCCGCGGTCGTTGTCGATCGGCGCGCGCCAGACGTCCAGCGCGGGGCCGGCGACCTGCATGCCGTTGAAGTAGCGCAGCACTACGGTCGCCGCGTCGAAGACACCCGGGCCCAGGACGACCATGCCGCCCTCGGCCAGCCGCGGGGAGCGCGGCTTCCCGCCCGGCGCGAACCGCCGTGCGTGCGGCTCGGCGTGGGCCGCGAACTGCGTCCACGCGACCTCGTGCCCCGCGGGCGCCCACGCGGTGTCCTCGGCCAGCACCGCCCGCACCGTCCAGAAGCCCTCGCCGCTGCCCGGCGCCTGAAGTACCGGCGGCAGTTCCAGCACCGCGCTCTGTCCCGGCGGCAGTTCGGGCACCTTCAGCCGCCCCTTGTCCACGGCCAGCCCTGCCTCCTCGTAGACCCAGCCGAACGCCAGGGCTGAAAGGTCCGCGAAATCATGGAGGTTGGTGACCGTCACCGTGCGGGCCCGCGGGTCGCCCTCGATGCGCACCGGTTCGACGACCTTCTTCAGCTCCAGCAGGCCCGGCGAGGGCGTACGGTCGGGGAACAGCAGGCCGTCGCACACGAAGTTGCCGTCGTGCACCTCCTCGCCGAAGTCCCCGCCGTACGCGAAGTACGCCGTGCCGTCCGCGGTCCTGCGCCGCAGCCCGTGGTCGATCCACTCCCACACGAAGCCGCCCTGGCACCGCTCGTGCGCGTGGAAGATCTCCTGGTACTCGGTCAGGCCGCCGGGGCCGTTGCCCATCGCGTGCGCGTACTCGCAGAGCAGGAACGGCATCGCCCGCCGTCGCGCGTCCGACGCGGCGTCCTCCAGCGGGGGTTCGGCGCGCCGGCCGATCAGCTCGCACTCGGCGTGGTCGGCGTACATCCGCGAGTACACGTCCACGTCCGCGCTCGACAGGTCGCCCTCGTAGTGGAGGGGGCGGGCGGCGTCCCGCTCCTTGATCCAGGACGCCATCGCCGACAGGCCGCGGCCGGTTCCGCACTCGTTGCCCAGCGACCACATGATCACCGACGGGTGGTTCTTGTCCCGCTCGACCATCCGCGCCGCCCGGTCCAGCAGCGCCGGCGTCCACCGCTCGTCGTCCACCGGGTTGCCGCGCCAGCCCACCTCCTCGAACCCGTGCGTCTCCAGGTCGCACTCGTCGACCACCCACAGCCCCAGCTCGTCGCACATCTCCAGGAACGCCGGGTGCGGCGGATAGTGGCTGGTGCGCACGGCGTTGAGGTTGTGCCGCTTCATCAGCAGCACGTCGCGGCGCATCGTCTCCAGGTCCACGGCCCGGCCGTGGTCCGGGTCGAACTCGTGCCGGTTGACGCCGCGCAGCAGGATCCGGCGGCCGTTGACCTTCAGCACGCCGTCCTCGACGGCCACCGTGCGGAAGCCGATCCGCAACGGGATCCGCTCGCCCTCGGTCGCCAACTCCGCGTCGTACAGCCGCGGTTGCTCGGCCGACCACGGATCCACCGGGACGATCACCGGCTCTCCGGTCGGGATGTCCAGGCCCAACTCCGGGACCGTGACCGTGCCCTGCGGCTCGCAGTCCACCCGCAGCGTGCCCAGGCCCGTGGTGTGGTCGTAGCCGCAGTGCACGAAGAAGTCGGTGACCGCGCCCTCCGGCCGCTCGATCAGCGTGACGTCCCGGAAGATCCCGGGCAGCCACCACATGTCCTGGTCCTCCAGGTAGCTGCCCGACGACCACTGGTGGACCCGCACCGCCAGCACGTTGCCGCGCGGCCGCAGCAGCTCCCCGACCTCGAACTCCGTGGGCAGCCTGCTGCCCTTGAACACCCCCAACTCCTCGCCGTTCAGCCACACCCGGGCGCACGACTCCACGCCGTCGAAGCGCAGCACCGCCGCGCCGCCCGGCCAGTCGTCCGGCAGGTCGAAGTGGCGCAGGTGGTCGCCGGTCGGGTTCTCGGTCGGCACGTGCGGCGGATCGACCGGAAAGGGGTAGCGCACGTTGGTGTACGCCGGGCGCCCGTGGCCCTGCAGCGGCCAGTGGCACGGCACCGGCAGCACGTCCCAGCGGGACGCGTCGAAGCCCGGGCGGGCGAACGACTCGTCCTCCGCGGTCGCGCTCGCCGACAGCCGGAACCGCCACGCACCCCCGAGGTTCACCCGCCGCGCGTCCGACGCCGCCCACCAGGCCCGCGGCGGGAGCGCTCCCGAGCCGGGTGACGGGTCCTCGTAGTACGGGAGTGGCCCGGCGTCCGCCGCCTCGTGCATCGTTGCTGCTCCTCGGATCCTCGCGCAGGCCCGCACCGGGCCCGGGGCGAGGTGATGGGGTGGTCTGATGTTCGCGTGAACGATTCTGCTCAGGAGGCGGCCCCCGCCGCTAGGGGCCTCGATCAAGGATGTCCATTCCTTTGTCGGGCCGGTGCGGCCGGCAGGCCGCCGG
>WRCZ01000573.1 GCA_009783685.1 Actinomycetes bacterium | reverse complement strand
CGATCTCCAGCGAGCTGCGCACGCCGGGGATCATGTCGACCTCGCGGTCGAGCATGTGCAGGCAGCCGGCCCGGGTGAAGTAGCCGACGTCGCCGGTGCCCCACCACTGTCCGTCGCGGTTGGCGTCGTAGCGGTCCTGCTCGGCGAAGTACGTCTTGGCCAGCGCCGGCCAGGCGACCTCGATCCGCCCGGGGTTGTGCTCGGTGGGGCGCTTCCCGTCGCGGCTGACGACGCGGACCTTGGCCGCGCCCATCGGCATCCGCCAGCCCACGCAGCGGCCGTTGGCCTTGTGCGCGGAGCGGCGGAAGTACGCGCGGCCGACGGCGGGGCCGACCTCGCTCTGCCCGTAGATCTGGAAGAACAGCGCGCCGCGCCGCTTGGACGACTTCAGCAGCCGGCTCATCGTCGCCGGGTGGATGGCGTCGAAGGTGGAGCTGAAGATCTTCACCGACTCGAAGGGGCCGCGCGGGTCCTCGGCCAGCTCCTGCCAGTCCATCAGCGAGTTCGGCAGCGCCTCGATCAGACCGGGCCGGTTGGCGAGGAAGAACCGGGCCACGTTCTCCGGGTCCCCGTCGTTCATCAGCAGCACCGGCAGGCCCTTGACCAGGGACAGCGCCATCGCGGCGACCATCCGCGAGTGCACGAAGGAGATGTGGATGGCCACCGTCTCCTTGCGGCGCATCAGCGCCAGGAGACGCCACTGCGGCATCAGCCGCAGCCCCTGGGTGCGCGGGGTGTGCACCACCAGCTTGGGCAGGCCGGTGGTGCCGGAGGTGTGGGTGATCACCGCGGCCTCGTCGAGGGGGCGTTCCACCGGCGGCACCGAGGGCGAGCCGGCGAGGTCGGCCAGCGAGGTCGTGCCGGGCCGGGACCCGGACACGATGATCACCCGGCGGGCCAGCTCGTCCAGCGGCACGTCCGCCAGCACGTCCAGCTTGTGCTCGTCGGTCAGCAGGTTCGGCTGGTGCAGCCGCTCCAGCAGGGCCGCGATCGTCGGCGCGTTCAGGCCCGGGGAGAGCATCACCGGGATCGCGCCGATCCGCGACGCCGCGCACGCCAGCATCCACATGTCGGCGTTGGCCGTCTTGTGGATCACGATGTGCTCGTCGGTGCGCACCCCGGCCGCCCACAGCCGGGCGGACAGGTCGTCGACCAGCTGCGCCAGCCGGCCGGACGTCAGGTTCCGGCCGGCCTCGGGCAGCACGTCCAGGTCGTGGTCGAGGGTGATCGGCGTCGACGGGTCGACCGCCGCTGCCATCGCCGGCAGCAGGCCGATGTGCAGGCCGCGTTTCTGTATGGATCGGTAGGCCGTGGCGCTCTTCATCGGACCGTCTCCTTTGCGGTGTGCGAGGGACATTCACCTGTCGCCGGCCGTGCGGGCCCCCCGCGGCGCGGTTGCGGCGGCGGAGGATGCGGGTGTGCGCAGGGGTGTGGGGGGTGCGGGTGTCGGAAGGAGGCAGGGCCGGGGCCCCGGGCGATGACGGCCGCGGCCGGATCCTGCCCGAGGGCGGCCGGGCCGCGGTGTGGGGGCGGAGTGCCGGCGGTCAGGCGGCGCGGCGGCCGGCCTTCAGCGCGGTGGTGACGTCGACGACGCGTCGGGCCTGGTGGCGGGCCGCGGCCAGCACGTCCTCGCCCGGCGCGCCGGAGCCGGCGACGTGCGAGGTGCCGTACGGGTTGCCGGTCCGGAACTGGATCGGGTCGGTGTAGCCGGGGGGCACGATGATGCCGCCCCAGTGGTAGAAGGTGTTGCTCAGCGCGAGGATCGTCGACTCCTGCCCGCCGTGCGGGGTGCCGGAGGCGGTGAACGCCGAGAGGACCCGGCCGGTGAGGCCGCCCTGCTGCCACAGCCCGCCGGTGGTGTCGATGAACGCCTTCAGCTGGCTGGCCACGTTCCCGAACCGGGTGGGCGTGCCGAACAGCACCGCGTCGGCCCAGCTCAGGTCGTCCAGCGTGACCTCCTCGACGTCGGCGGTGTCCTTCAGGTGCTGCGCCCAGGCCGGGTTGGAGTTGACCGCCTGGGGCGGGGCCGTCTCGCGGACCTTGCGCAGCCGTACCGTGGCGCCGGCCTTCTCCGCGCCCTCGGCGGCGGCCTCGGCCAGGGCGTGCACGGTCCCGGTGGCGCTGTAGTAGATGATCGCGACGTTCACGGCAGTCATCGGCGGGCTCCCTTTCGTCAGGCGTGGCGGTGGTCAGCGGGCCCCGACGGCGGTCGCCCCGCCCAGGGCGTGGACGGCGCCGCCGGCATGGGCGTGGACCGCGCTGATCAGTTCCTCCGCGACCCGCTCGACCTGGGCGGCGGTCAGTTCTGCGTGCATGGGGACGGCCAGGTTGCGGGCGAACAGGTCGGCCGAGACCGGGCAGTGCTGCCGGGCGGCGAAGACCGGCTGGAGGTGGGTGGCCCAGGTGCCGTGCCCGCAGCCGATGCCCCGCGCGCGCAGCCGGGCGGCCACCGCGGCGCGGTCGACGCCCGGGTCGAGGGTGACCATGTACGACTGCCAGGCGTGGGTGCGGTCCGGCGGCACCTGCGGCAGCGTCAACAGCTCCTGTCCGGCCAGCAGTTCGCCGTAGGCGGCGGCCACCGCGTTGCGGCGCTCCAGCAGTTCGCCGATCCGGTCCAGCTGGACGGTGAGGATCGCCGCGGCGATGTCGGACAGCTTGAAGTTGAAGCCGACCTCGGTGAACGTGGGGATGGGCAGGCCGACGACGGTGCCCATGTCGAAGATGCTGCCGATGCCGAACGAGGAGCGCCGGCGGGCGTCGGCGCCGATCTTCGCGTCGGCGGCCAGCAGCGCGCCGCCCTCGCCGGAGGTGGCGCCCTTGCGGCCGTGGAAGGACAGGCAGCCGACCTGGGCCAGCGCGCCGGCAGGCGCTCCCTGGTAGGTCGCGCCGACCGCGCAGGCGGCGTCCTCGACCAGGAACAGGCCGTGCCGGTCGGCGATCGCCTGGAGCGCGGTGTAGTCCGCGGGCAGTCCCACGGTGTCGACCGCGATCACGCCGACCGTGCGCTCGGTGACCAGGTCCTCGACCGACTGCGGGTCGATCGTGCCGGTGCCGGGCAGCACGTCGGCGAAGACCGGCACCGCGTCGAGGTACCGCACGGCCTGCGCGGGCGCGGGGAAGGTGTAGTCGGCGACGATGACCTCGTCGCCCGGGGTGACGCCCAGGGCGAGCAGCGCCAGATGCAGCGCGGCACCGCAGTTGGCGACCGCCACCGCGTCCGAGACCCGGTAGAGGGAGGCCAGTTGCGCCTCCAGCCGCTTGCCCACCGGGCCCTGCCCGGCCGGCCATCCTGAGGCGAACACCTCCGAGACGGCGGCGAGTTCGCGTTCGCCCAGACTCGCGTGCACCAGGGGAATCGCTTCCATGTCCTCCACCTCACCTCCCTGCCGGCCCGCGCACGTGCCGGGCGCCTTCACCGAGCGTGTTCCGTGCCGGGACGGTCGGGTGACACCGGCCGCCTGCCATCGGTCAGTTGACGGTGCGTGCGGTGTCCTCGGCCCAGGTGCCCAGGGCCATCTCCGCGGTGATCCCGGGACCGAACCCGGCGATCAGACCGGTCGCCCCGACAGCGGGACGCTCCTCGTCCATCAACCGGCGGGCGGCCTCCAGCACCACGGCGCTGGCGATGTTCCCGTAGTTCGTCAACGTCGCCCAACTGTGCCGGAACACCTCCCGGTCGACCTCCAGGAACTTCGCCAGATCGTCCAGGATCCGCGG
>WRCZ01000572.1 GCA_009783685.1 Actinomycetes bacterium | reverse complement strand
TGTCGCGGTGGGCTGCGCGGAAGTCCGCGTGCGGGTGCACGGGGGTGGTGGCGGCCCGCCCGCCGGCCCGAGGGCCCCTGTCAGTGGCCGCGATTACTGTGACCGCCACCTGGTCAGGTGATCACCGGCCATGGACGGTTGAGGAGGGGCTGTGGGGAGCACGGAGTTGGCCGTGGACGGCTCGGCGGGCGACGAGGAGGCGTTCGAGATGCCCACCGCCTGGCGGCGGCAGGTGTATCCCCGGCGGGGCGGGATCCCGCGGAAGGCGGCCGCGGCGCGCGCCGGTGCGGAGGAGCCGCTGGCGCGGCGGCTGCAGGAGGAGGCGGGCTGGATCCGGGAGATGCTCGCCGCGTCCAAGAGCGACCGGGAGATCGTCGCCGCCACCCGCGCACATCTGGACGGCACGCCCGACCCCCTCGGTGCGGCCGTCGTGGCGCATCTGACCGGGCATTACCAGCTCCCCGAGGGCGTGTTCGTGGACGCCTGGATCCAGGACCACGGCATCGGCTTCGCCGCGCAGGCGGTGGTGGAGTACTTCTGCGTCCACGTCCACTACCTGCAGCACGGCATGACGCGCTCCGACCCCTGGCTGTCCCGGTACCCGGCCGCCGGCCCCGTCGATCGCTACGGGGCGCGGGAAGGGTTCGCCGACCGGCTCCGTACCCTGCTCGCCGCGGCCGACGACGCCACCTACCGGCAGGCCGTGGCCGCGCTCGCCCGGGTCCGTGACACGGTGGCGCGCCGCATCGTGGTCTCCTACCTGGTGCCCAGCGAGCACGAGTGGGTCGACGAGTGCTGCGCGGACACCGTCCCCGCCGATCCCGGCCTGCGGTCCATGCTGCTGTGCTCGCTGAACTCCCCCGCCCAGCTCGCATGCTTCGGCGGCAAGGCCGAACTCGGCTGGAACGGCTGGACGATCCCGCTGATCGCCACGCTCGCCGAGGGCACGGGCAAGGACTGCGCGCCGCTGCTCGGCGAGGCGCTCGACGACGCGTACGGCAGCGAGCGGCTGCGGACGTTCGCCGCCGCCCTGGTGGAGCTGCCGGCGGACGACGCCTTCCGGATCCTGCTGTCCCGTGCCGACGACAAGCACGTCAGGACCCATCTGCTGGAGGCGATGCGCCGCTACCCGGTCCGGGCCCTGCGGCTGCTGGGCGAGGCGGTCGCGGACGGCACGGCGCACGCCGCGATGGCCGGGAAGCTGCTGGCCGCGCACGCCCTGAGCCGCCCGGAGCTCGCCGCCGCGGCGCTGCCCGGACTGCCCGAGCCGGTCGCGGCCGTGGTCGAACCGCTGCTCACGCGTGCGGACCGGCTGCCCGAGGCCCCGGCGGACGCGCTGCCCGCGATGCTGGTCAGCCCGCCGTGGGCGGCGGCGCGCACGCCCCGCAAGGCCCGCGTGGCCGCCGAGCCGTCCGCGGCCCCGCCGGCGCGGGTCGTGTGGAAGCCGGACGAGCAGGAGTCCTGGGCGGCCACCACGTCCTGGTACAGCTCGTGGCGGGCTTCGTACGACTTCGCGGCGGAGATCAAGGCCCTCCAGAGCGGAGGGCAGTTGAAGGACGTCCGCGAGGTGCGGCTGTTCGTGGTCGGCGCCGAGGACGTGGTCCGGCCGCTGCTGGCGGTGTGCGCGCCCGAGGACTTCTGGGACGGCGAGGCGGCGCTGCGGCCGGTGGTGGCGCGCTTCGGCACCGACGCCCTCCCGCTGGTGCTGCGCGGGTCCGCACGGCATCCCGCCACGCTGGGCCGGCTGCTCGTGCCGTTCCTGTCCGTGGACGTCGCCGGCCAGGTGTGCGACTGGCTGGCCCGGCTGAAGTCCGCCGACGCCACGGCCCGTTCCTGGCTCGCCCGGCACGGCCTGGCAGCGGTGCCCTACCTGGTGCCGCACGCGGTCGGTCCGGCCGGTGCGGCGCGGCGCGGTGCCGAGCGGGCGCTGCGGCTGGTGGCGGGCGCGCACGGCGCCGACGCGGTGCTGGAGGCCGCAGCGGCGTGCGGGACGGAGGCCGCGGACATCGTCGGGGAGTCGCTGACCGCCGACCCGCTGGCGAGCGCCCTGCCGGCCCGCATGCCGGCCGTGGGTGCCTGGGCCGATCCCGCGCTGCTGCCGCAGATCGTGCTGCGGGACGGCGGCGCGCTGCCCGCCGACGCGGTGCGCAACGCCCTGACCGTGCTGGCGCTGTCGAAGCCCGGCGAGGTCTACCCCGGCCTCGAGGTGCTCACCTCGTCCTGCACCGCCGACTCGCTGAGCGCCTTCGCCTGGGGCGTGTTCGAGCAGTGGCGGCTGGCCGGGATGCCGGCCAGGGAGAGCTGGGCGCTGCACGCCCTCGGCTGGCTCGGTGACGACGAGACCGTCCGCCGGCTGACGCCCGTGCTGCGGGCCTGGCCCGGCGAGGGGGCCCACCACCGCGCGGTGGAGGGCCTGGCCGTGCTGGCCACGATCGGCAGCGACGTGGCGCTGCTGCACCTGCACGGCATAGCCCAGCGGGTGCCGTTCAAGGCGCTGAAGGTCCGCGCGCAGGAGAAGATCGCCGAGGTCGCCGAGGGACTGGGCCTCACCGGCGAGCAGTTGGGCGACCGGCTGGTGCCCGACTTCGGCCTGGACGCGGACGGCAGCACGGTCATCGACTACGGCCCGCGCCGCTTCACCGTCGGTTTCGACGAGCAGCTGCGCCCGTTCGTCCTGGACGAGGACGGCAAGCGGCGCAAGGCGCTGCCTGCCCCCGGCGCGAAGGACGACCCCGAGCTGGCGCCCGCCGCCCGCAAGCGGTTCGCGGCGCTGAAGAAGGACGTCCGTACCGTCGCCGCCGACCAGGTGCGGCGGCTGGAGGCCGCGATGGTGGCCCGGCGCGCCTGGACGGCCGGCGAGTTCCAGGAGCTGTTCGTCGCCCACCCGCTGCTGTGGCACCTGGTGCGCCGCCTGGTCTGGCTCGGCGAGGCGGACGGCGTGACGACCGCCTTCCGGGTGGCCGAGGACCGCACGTTCGCCGACGTCGAGGACGACGCGTTCCGGCTGCCCGAGGACGCGACCGTGCGCCTCGCGCACCCGCTGCACCTGGGCGACGCCCTGCCCGCGTGGTCGGAGCTGTTCGCGGACTACGAGATCCTGCAGCCCTTCCCGCAGTTGGGGCGGCCGGTGCACGCCCTCACCGAGGAGGAGGCCGCCGGCCACCGCCTGGCCCGGTTCGAGGGCGTCACCGTGCCGGTCGGCCGGCTGCTGGGTCTCACCAAGCGCGGCTGGCAGCGCGGCGAGCCCATGGACAACGGCGTGGAGCGCTGGTTCCACCGGCCCGTCGACGAGAACCGGCACCTGGTGATCGACCTGGAGGAGGGCATCGCGGTCGGTGCGCTCGACATCTACCCGGACCAGACGTTCCGCGCGGTCTGGCTCGACACCGCTCCCGGCGACTACTGGGCGAGCCGCGAGCACGCGCTGCGCCTCGGCGACCTCGACCCGGTCGTCGCCTCGGAGATCCTCGCCGACCTCACCGAGGTGGCCGCGAAGTGACCGCGCCCACCGCTGCCGTGCCGGGACCGGCCGACGAGCCCGCTGACGCCCGGGGGGACGGGCCGGCGGGGGCACCTGCCGGATCAGTCCCTGCGCCCTCCGCGGCGGAGCAGTCGCAACGCCCGCCCGCCGAGGTCCGGTACGCGGCCGAACTCGCCGCCCTGCGCGCGGCGGACACCGACCCGCGCCCGCCGGGCTGGCAGCTCAGCCTGCGTGCCGCGCGCCGCTT
>WRCZ01000571.1 GCA_009783685.1 Actinomycetes bacterium | reverse complement strand
CGCGGGAAACATACGACCTCTCAGAAGGGCGGTCAAGAAAAACAGCAGGAAATCCCCAACCGATCATGGGAGTTGACCATGATTCCTCCGATGACATGGCGGCGACGCGGAGACGAGCCCGGCGCACGCGGACAGGGAGTCGCCTTCTCGGGACGGCCAGATGCGGCCCGGGAGCGGCCGGGACGCCCGGGCTGCCGGGGAGCGCCTGTGCGGCCGGGGAGCACCCGGGATCAGCCGCGGCCGGCACTCAGGACGCGTCGTGGAGGACGAGCCCGGCGTGTGCCGGCGGCCGGACCGCACGGTGCTGACGCCGTGTCGCATCGGCGCGCCGACCAGCCGCGGCGGGACGCCACCGGGCGGTCGCACGAGGGTGCGGCGAGGGGGCCGACGACCCGAGGGAGGGGGCCGGGACCCTCAGGACACCTCGGCGACGAGCAGGGCGATGTCGTCGGGGTGGTCCGGCGGGGGCAGCGCCGCGAGCAGCCGGTCGCAGGTGTCCTGAAGGGGGATCCGCGGCTGGGTGAGGAGGTCGAGCAGCGCCCGCAGCCGGTCTCCGATGGGCTGGCGGCGGCTCTCCACCAGGCCGTCGGTGTAGAGCACCAGACGGTCCTCGGGCTCCAGGTCGACGGTGGTGGTCCTGAACGGCACGCCGCCGACGCCCAGCGGCACCCCGGTCGGCAGGTCGAGCAGCCCGGGCGGGCGGCCGGCGCCGGCCAGGACCGGCGGCGGGTGGCCGGCCCGCGCGATGCGGAACTGCCGGCGGTGCGGGTCGTACACCGCGTAGACGCAGGTCGCGATGATCTCCTCGAGCTCGTGCGTGGCCTCGTCGAGGTGCTGCAGTATCTCGGCCGGGTCCAGGTCGAGCCGGGCCAGGGTGCGGGTCACCGTGCGCAACTGGCCCATGGTGGCAGCGGCGTTGAGGCCGTGCCCCATGACGTCGCCGACCACCAGCGCGGTCTTGCCGCCGCGCAGCGGGATGGTGTCGAACCAGTCGCCGCCGGCCTCCTGGGCGGTCCCGGCCGGCTGGTAGCGGTAGGCGACCTCCAGCCCGGCCAGCTGCGGCGGGCGCTGCGGCAGCAGGTGCCGCTGGAGGGCCACCGCGGCATGGCGCTGCCGCTGGTACCAGCGGGCGTTGTCGATGCACACGGCGGCCCGGGCGGCCAGCTCGCCCGCCAGCACCACGTCGTCCTCGGTGAACGGGTGCGGGTTGCGGGTCCGCGCCAGGTCCAGCACGCCGAGGACCTGCCCGCGGGCGATCAGCGGCACGATGAGGTACGAGTGCAGCCCGGCCCGCTCCCAGACGGCCGCGGACTGCTCGTCGCGGGCGATGCGCCGCAGGTCCTCCGGCTGGACCCGGGCGACGAGGATCGGGCGCCGGGTGCGGGCGGCCTGGGTGACCAGCCGCTGGGCGCCGTAGGCGGCGATCTCCCCCGCCGGGTCCGCCGCGGCCAGGGCGTCCGTGGTGTAGGCCGAGGCGACCGCGAGGGCCCGGAAGTGCGCGGGGCCGTGGCCGGGGTCGGCGGGGTCGTCGTCGCGCAGCACGGAGTCCAGGACGTCCACCGCGGCCAGGTCGGCCAGGTCGCTCACGACGACGTCGGCGAGCTCGCGGGCGGTGGTCTCCAGGTCGAGGGTGGTGCCGATGCGGACCGAGGCGTTGGCGATCACGGCCAGCCGGCGGCGGGCCTCGGCGGCCTCGGTCGCCGCCCGGTACTGCTCGGAGATGTCCACGACCGAGACCGCCACCCCGATGATCCGGTCGGACGGGTCCTCCAGCCGGTAGTAGGACACGTTCCAGGTGTGGTCGTTGGCGGGGTCGGCCGCGGTCCTGCCGGTGCGGATGCGGTCCAGGACCGGCCGGCCGCTGGCCAGCACGCGCCGCATGTCCGTCTCGATGGCGTCGGTGTCCAGCATGGGGATGATGTCCTGGACCCGGTGGCCTATGTGGTCCGGGGCGGGCACCCCGGTGATGTCCTCCATGACCGGGTTGACCAGCACGAACCGCAGGTCGGCGTCGAGGACGGCCAGCCCTATCGGCGAGTGCGACACCAGGCCGACGGTGAGCGCGACGTCCCGTTCCAGCTCGCGCAGGGTGGTCTCGTCGGTGGCCAGGCCGAGCGCGAAGTACTGGCCGCGCTCGTCCTGGAGCCGCATGTTGCGGAACTCGACCGGCCGCGAGCTGCCGTCCTTGTGGCGGATCGGGAAGACCCCGGCCCACGCCTCGCCGCCGTCCATGACCCTGCCGAACAGCTCCAGCACCAGGTCGACGTGCTCCTCGGCGACGATCAGGCTGACCGCCGTGCGGCCGAGGGCCTCCTCGGCGGTCCAGCCGAAGATCTCCTCCGCCTGCGGGCTCCACAGCACGATCCGCCCCTGGTCGTCCAGCACCACCGCGGCGACGCCGAGCACGTCCATCAGCCCTCCGGGCTCGGACGTGACGACGCCCGCGGGGGCGGTCACCACCCGCAGACCTTCGGAGGTAGTCACCCCGCGGCCTCCTTCCCCCAGGTCACCGCACCGCGCGCCCCGTCGCACGCGGCGGCCGCGGTGAGCCGGGACATCAAGCTGCGCGCATGTCCCATGGTCTCTCTGCCCCACCGCGGCGGCAGCCCGGGAACCCGGGCCGCGTCCTTCCCCGGCCGTCGAAGGGGCCCATTGTGCCGTACGGCGGCGGCCTCGGTGCACCGCACCCGGGAAGCGGAGTGCGCGAGTTGCGGCACGCTCGGCGCACGGCCGGTCGCGTGCGGTGATCACCCCTGGAGGCGGGCCCGGGGAGCCCGCGTCCCCCTGGATGCCCCCGCCGGCCGGCCGCGGTCGGGACCCGGACGCGCGGCCGGCCGGGCAGCCGGCCGGGCGGTCAGGCGCGGGTGGCGGCGAAGGCCCCGCCGGCCGGCAGGCCGCAGGAGGCGGCACGGCGGCGGCACGTCCTCCCCGTTCGCAGGCCGAGGCGGCCGACCTCCGGCGTGCGGCGCCGCCCACCGACGTGCGCCACCGTGCGGCCCGGACTTGCTGCCGCGCAGGCGGCGCTCAGGCCCACGCGGGGTAGCGGCCGTCCACGCGGATCGCCTGGATGCCGCTGACGTAGCGGGCGCCGCAACGGTCCTGCGGCAGGACGAGTTGGGGGCCGGCGCGGTCCAGCGGGGTGCCGTCGAGGGTGACCGCGAGCAGGACGGGGGCGCGGCCGAAGTCGGGGTCGATCTCCGCCCAGGAGAGCACCGCGCGGTGGCCGTCGGCACCGCTGACGGCGATCAGGAAGCGCAGCCGGTCCTTGCGGCGCGCGGGGTCGAACGAGGGCCCGGCGTCCAGCAGGACGTCGTGCAGCAGCGGTCCGGTGAAGGTGTGCCGCTGCACGCCGCTGGTGGCGCACTCGAAGTCGACCCGTGCCAGGTGCTGGCGCCAGCCCAGGAGGCCGGACACGGTCAGCCGCACCGGCCGCGCGAGATCCCCGGTGAACGCGACCTCCGCCACAGTCCCGGCGGCCGCTCCACCGGCAGCAGCCGGCGTCCGTCTCACAGCACCCACCTCCCCGGGGTGACCGTACCCGCACCGGGCCGCAGCCCAAACGCAGTTGCGACCCCCATCGCCCCAACTCCTTGCTCATGCGAGCTGGTTGAGCGAATACAGCGCGCATTAGCGAGGGGTGAAACCGAGCCACGGAAGAGGAGGCGCGAGCGGCGTGCGCACCGGACGCGAAAGGGCCCCGCCACCCCCCTCGGGGCAAGAGGGGTGGCGGGG
>WRCZ01000570.1 GCA_009783685.1 Actinomycetes bacterium | reverse complement strand
GGTCCCGGCCGGGCGGTACGGGTTGCTCGCCGCCGCCGGGCGGAGGTGTCGCCGGGAGCCGGTCTCCGTGGGTGTCGGCGTGCTCGTCGATCAGCGTGGCGACGGCGACCGGGCGGTGCGCGGCGATCGCGTCGAGCACCGCGGGCAGCTGCGGGAAGCGGCCGCCGCCGGCCGGGCGGACCAGCAGCTGGAGGGTGCCGCCGCAGGTCAGGCCGACCTCGAAGGCGTCGTCGTCGCTGACGCCGTAGGTGGCGAGGGCCGGCTGTCCGGTGGAGATCACCTCGCGGGCCAGCTCGTAGACCGCGCCCTCGACGCAGCCGCCGGAGACGCTGCCGACCACGTCGCCGTCCGCCGCGACCGCCATCGCCGCACCGGGCTGCCGCGGCGCCGACTTCCAGGTACGGACGACGGTGGCCACCGCGAACGCGGTGCCCGCGGCCTGCCAGGCGCCGATGCCTTCCGCGATGTCTCGCACGTTGACGCTCCGCTGGGTGAGGGTCCACTTCCATGGTCGCGCGGGCCGGCCCGGCCCGCGGTGCCGCGACCCGCCCGCGGTACCGGCCGGCAGCGCCCAGCCGAGGATGCGGACGCGCAAAGCCGCATGTCAACCGCGGGTTAACGGTTTGCTGAAGTCGTGCGCTCGCGCTCCGTCACCCGGGCGGCGGTAAAATTAAGGGGTCGCTTAACTCGCCGTTGACTTCACCGGCCGCCGGGTGCGCAATGTGCCCGGACGAGCCGAAGGGGCAACCCCGGGACCGGCAGCGAAGCGGGCCCCGGTGAAAGGGGCGTGTGCGCACATGCAGGTTCCCGCGCCGTTCGAGTACCAGCGCGCGACCAGTGTCGGGCAGGCGATCGGACTGCTGGACCGGCTCGGCGACACCGCCAGGCTGGTCGCCGGCGGCCACAGCCTGCTGCCGATGATGAAGCTGCGGCTGGCCAACTTCGAGTACCTCATCGACATCAACGACCTCCACGACGAGCTCGGGTACGTCACCGTCGAGCCGGACATGATCCGGATCGGTGCGCTGACCCGGCACCGCGAGCTGCTGGAGTCCGACGCGCTGGCCGCCGCGTTCCCGATCTTCCGGGACGCCGAGCGGGTGATCGCCGACCCGGTGGTCCGCAACCGCGGCACCCTCGGCGGTTCGCTGTGCCAGGCGGACCCGTCGGAGGACCTGTCCGCGGTGTGCACCACGCTGGACGCCCGGTGCGTGATCACCGGCCTGGGCGGCGAGCGCGTGGTGACGATGGACGACTTCCACGTCGGCCCCTACGAGACCGCGGTGGGCGACGCCGAGATGCTCACCGAGATCCGGCTGCCGATCCGGCCGAACGGCTCCAGCGCCTACGAGAAGGTCGAGCGCCGGGCCGGCGACTGGGCGGTGGTGTCGGCCGGCGCCGCGGTGTGGTGCGACGACGCGGGGCTGATCGCCGACGCCCGGGTGGGCCTGGCCGCGGTCGGCCCCAACACCGCGGGCATCCCCGGCATCGCCGAGGCGCTGCGCGGCCGGGCCCCGTCCGAGGAGCTGTACGAGCAGGCGGGCGGTATCGCCGCGGCGGCGGCCGACCCGGTCACCGACCGGCGCGGCAGCGCCGACTACAAGCGCCACCTGGCCCGCGAGCTGACCGTACGCGTGCTGCGCACCGCGGTCGCCCGGGCCGGGCAGCGGGAAGGGGTGTGAGCATGCAGGTCACGATGACCGTCAACGGCGAAGAGGTCTCCCGGGAGATCGAGGGCCGGCTGCTGCTGGTCCACTTCCTGCGCGACCACCTCGGCCTGACCGGCACCCACTGGGGCTGCGACACCAGCAACTGCGGTACCTGCGTGGTGTGGATGGACGGTGAGCCCGTCAAGTCCTGCACCGTGCTGGCCGCGATGGCCGGCGGCCATGACGTGCGGACCGTCGAGGGACTGGAGAGCGACGGCGCACTGGACCCGGTGCAGCGCGGCTTCATGGAGTGCCACGGCCTGCAGTGCGGCTTCTGCACCCCCGGGATGATGATGACCGCCCGGGCGCTGCTGGACCGCAACCCCGACCCGTCGGAGGAGGAGATCCGCGAGGCGATCTCCGGCCAGATCTGCCGCTGCACCGGCTACGCCACCATCGTGCGCTCGATCCGCTGGGCCGCGGCCGAGGAGGCCGGCACCCGCACCACCGTCCCCGCCGACGCCTCCGCGCTCGACCAGGACGCCACGACCACCTCGGGGAGCGCGTCATGACCACCGCCCCGTCCCGCCCGGCCGCCACCGCCTTCCACGACAACGACCACAAGCCCGTCGGCCACGGCCGGATGCTCCGCAAGGAGGACCCGCGGTTCATCCGCGGCAAGGGCCGCTACGTGGACGACCTGCAACTGCCCGGCATGCTGCACCTGGCGATCCTGCGCTCGCCGTTCGCCCATGCCAAGGTCCTGTCGGTGGACACCAGCCTGGCCGAGGCCCATCCGAAGGTCCGCCTGGTGGTCACCGGCGCGATGCTCGCCGAGAAGGGCCTGGCGTGGATGCCGACCCTCTCCAACGACGTGCAGGCGGTGCTGGCCACCGACAAGGTGCGCTTCCAGGGCCAGGAGGTGGCGTTCGTCATCGCCGACGACCGCTACGCCGCCCGCGACGCGCTGGAACTGATCGACGTCGAGTACGAGCCGCTGGACCCGGTGATCGACGTGCGCACCGCGCTGTCCCCGGACGCCCCGGTGATCCGCGACGACCTGGAGGGCAAGACCGACAACCACGTCTTCGACTGGGAGACCGGCGACGCGGCCGCCGCCGAGGAGGTGTTCTCGCAGGCCGACGTGGTGGTCACCGAGGACATCGTGTACCCGCGGGTGCACCCGGCGCCGATGGAGACCTGCGGCGCGGTCGCCGACTACGACGCGGTCGACGGCAAGCTCACCCTGTGGTCCACCTCCCAGGCCCCGCACGCCCACCGCACCCTGTACGCGATCGTCGCCGGCCTGCCCGAGCACAAGATCCGGGTGGTCTCGCCCGACATCGGCGGCGGCTTCGGCAACAAGGTGCCGATCTACCCGGGTTACGTGTGCGCCATCGTCGGCTCGCTGCTCACCGGCAAGCCGGTGAAGTGGATGGAGGACCGCTCCGAGAACCTTCTCAGCACCGGCTTCGCGCGCGACTACGTGATGCGCGGCGAGATCGCCGCGACCTCCGACGGCCGGATCCTCGGCATCCGCACCCATGTGCTCGCCGACCACGGCGCGTTCAACGGCACCGCGGCACCGGTGAAGTACCCGGCCGGCTTCTTCGGCGTGTTCACCGGCAGCTACGACCTGGAGGCCGCCTACTGCAAGATGACGGCCGTCTACACCAACAAGGCGCCGGGCGGCGTCGCGTACGCCTGCTCGTTCCGCATCACCGAGGCGGTGTACCTGGTCGAGCGGATCGTGGACTGCCTGGCGTACCACCTGGACATGGACCCGGTGGAGCTGCGCAAGAAGAACTTCATCCGGCCCGAGCAGTTCCCGTACCGCACCAAGACCGGCTGGGTCTACGACTCCGGCAACTACCTGCCGACGATGGAACTCGCCCAGCAGATCGCCGGATACGACGAACTGCGCCGGGAACAGGCCGAGAAGCGGGCCCGCGGCGAGCTGATGGGCATCGGCGTCTCGTTCTTCACCGAGGCGGTCGGAGCGGGGCCGCGCAAGGACATGGACATCCTGGGCCTGGGCATGGCCGACGGCTGCGAGCTGCGGGTGCACCCCACCGGCAAGGCCGTGGTGCGGCTGTCGGTGCAGACCCAGGGGCAGGGCCACGAGACG
>WRCZ01000569.1 GCA_009783685.1 Actinomycetes bacterium | reverse complement strand
GAACCGCGGCCGCGACGGTGTGCGCCACCTGCACCGCCTCCCTCCGGCCATTGACCCTCCCAAGTCGACCACAGGAGACCGGCCTCCGCACGGCAGGCGGCTTCCCCCCCTCTGATAGATTGGTCTATACCACATGATCCAGGCATCGGACCCCACCCTCACCTCTCCAGAACGGCAGGCCCAGAGTGGAAGTTGTCATCGTCCCGGACGCCACCGCAGGCGGTGAACTCATCGCCGAGGCGATGGCCGCGCTGCTGCGCCGCAAGCCCGACGCCCTGCTGGGCGTGGCGACCGGTTCGACCCCGGTGCCCATCTACCAGGCGCTCGCCGCCAAGGTCGCGTCGGGCGCGGTGGACGCGTCCCGTGCCCGGGTGTGCCAGCTCGACGAGTACGTGGGCCTGCCGGGCGGGCACCCGGAGTCGTACCGCTCGGTGGTGCTGCGCCAGGTCGTCGAGCCGCTGGGGCTGTCCACGGAGTCCTTCATGGGCCCGGACGGCACCGCCGAGGACGTGGTGGGCGCCTGCCAGGCGTACGACCGGGCACTGGCCGAGGCCGGCGGCGTGGACATCCAGCTGCTGGGCATCGGCACCGACGGCCACATCGGGTTCAACGAGCCCTGCTCGTCGCTGGCTTCGCGGACCCGGATCAAGACGCTCACCGAGCAGACCCGGCTGGACAACGCCCGGTTCTTCGACGGGGACATCGACCAGGTCCCGCACCACGTGATCACGCAGGGCATCGGCACCATCCTGGAGGCCCGGCACCTGGTGCTGCTGGCGACCGGTGAGGGCAAGGCCGAGGCGGTCGCGCAGACCGTCGAGGGGCCGGTGGCCGCGGTGGTGCCCGCGTCCGCGCTCCAACTGCACCCGCACGCCACGGTGGTGGTCGACGAGGCCGCGGCGTCCAAGCTCAAGCTCGCGCCGTACTTCCGCGCCACCTACGCGGCCAAGCCCGCCTGGCAGGGCCTGTAGCCGCGGCGCAGCCGCACACGCGCAAGGGGCGCGGGGAGCCGGTCGGCTCCCCGCGCCCCTTCGTGTCGGGCCGGGCGCGTCAGCGGGCCGCCGCGATGGCCTCGGCCGCGGCCTCGCCGCAGACCCGGGCCGCGCCGTGGGTGGCGATGTGCAGCGCGCCGGCCGGCGGCGCCTGCGGGACGCCCATCTCGACGACGACGGTGTCCGGCCGGGCGGCCAGCACCTCGGCAAGGGCCTGCGCCATCCACGCGTGGCGGTGCACGTCCCGGACGACCGCGACGATCCGGCGGTCGCCGGCCGCGGCGAGCAGGCCGTCCACCTCGGGCACGCCGGCTTCCGACGGCCGGTAGGTGCCGGTCTGCGTGCCGGGGAACAGCCGGGCCAGCTCCGCGGCCACGCCCCACGGCGTCACGTCGCCGACCGCGATGTTCGCCATCGGGGTGAAGGCCGCGACGTAGGGCGCGCCCTCCAGCGGCGTGTAGCCGTCGCCACGGGTGATCCGCAGCGCCCGGCGGGCGGCCTCCAGCCCGACGTCGGAGCCGGGCGCGATCCCCTCCGCCGCGCCCTTGTTCTCCTGCGTCCAGACCGCGAGCGCCCGCACGCGCGCCGCGGCGTCCGCGAGCCGCTCGGCCGGCAGCGAGCCGTCCCGCACGGCGTCCACGATGGCGTCGCGCAGCGCCACCACCGTCTCCTCGTCGCACAGCCCGCCGCCGACGCAGATGGCGTCGGCGCCGGCCGCGAGCGCCATCACGGTGCCGCGCTCGATGCCGTAGGTGGCCGCGACGGCCTGCATCTCGATGCCGTCGGTGACGATGAGGCCGTCGTAGCCGAGGCCGCCCTGGGTGACCGGGGCGCGCAGCAGGCCGCTGAGCACGGCCTGGCTGAGCGTGCCCGGCAGGTCGGGGTCGAGCGCGGGCACGAGGATGTGCGCGCTCATCACGGCCTTGGTGCCGGCGGCCAGCGCGGCCCGGAACGGGACGAGTTCGCGGGCGTGCAGCGTGGCCAGGTCGACGTCGATCCGCGGCATCGCGTGGTGCGAGTCGATGGCGGTGTCGCCGTGCCCGGGGAAGTGCTTGACGCAGGCGGCCACACCGGCCGACTGGAGGCCCTCCACGTAGGCGGCGGTGTTGCGGGCCACCAGGTCGGGGTCGGCGCCGAACGAGCGCACGCCGATGACCGGATTGCCCGGGTCGGAGTTGACGTCGGCGGACGGCGCCCAGTCGAAGTTGACCCCGCATTCCGCGAGCCTGCGGCCGAGTTCGGCGGCGACCGCACGGGTCAGCTTGAGGTCGTCGACGGCGCCGAGCGCGAGGTTGCCGGGGAAGGACGAGCCGCCGCGCGCTTCCATCCGCGTGACGTCGCCGCCCTCCTCGTCGGCGGCGACGAGCACGTCGGGGCGGACCGCGCGCAGTTGGGCGGTGAGCCGCGCCACCTGCTCGGGCGTCTCGATGTTGCGCGAGAACAGCGCGACCGAGCCCAGCCCTTCGTCGAGCCGGCGCAGCAGCCAGTCAGGCGCGGTGGTGCCGGCGAACCCGGGCTGCAGGACGGTGAGCGCGTCCCGGGTGACAGTGCCCGGGCGGGTGTCGGTGGTAATGACGGTCATCCCTTCACCGCGCCGGCCGTCAGACCGGCGGCCATCTTCCGCTGGACGAGCAGGAACAGAACCACGATGGGGATACCCATCATCGTCGAACCGGCCATCATCGGGGCGTACTCGGTGCCGTGCTGGGTGGTGAAGGTGCTCAGCCAGACCGTCGCGGTCTGGTGCTCCTGGCTCATCACCAGCAGGGCGTAGAGGAACTCGTTCCACGCCTGGATGAAGCCGTAGATCGAGGTGGCCACGAGGCCGGGGGCCAGCAGCGGGAAGACCACCCGCAGGAAGGCGCCGGTGCGGGTGCAGCCGTCGACCATGGCCGCCTCCTCCAGCTCCTTGGGGATGTTGACCAGGAAGCCGCGCAGCGTCCAGACCGTGAAGGGCAGGATGAAGGTCAGGTACGTGAGGATCAGACCGGACAGCTTGTCGATCTGGTGGATCTGGTTGAGCAGCAGGAAGACCGGGATGATCATCGCGACCAGCGGGACCATCTGCACCATCAGGATGCCGATGATGACGAGCTTGCGGCCGCGGAAGGCGAACCGGGAGATGGCCAGCGCCGCGAGGAGGCCGACCACCGCGCCGATCAGCACGGTCCCGGCGCTGACGATCAGGCTGCGCTCGACCGGGCCCCAGAAGTCGCTGATGTTCAGCGCCCGCCGGAAGTTCTCCAGCGACACCGGGAACGGGAAGAAGTGCGGGGTGGGGTCGATCGCGTCCTTGGCCGGTTTGAACGCCGTGTTGAGCATCCAGTAGACCGGGAAGGCGCTGAGGACGAAGACGATCAGGCCCAGCACGTTCCAGCCGACCTTGGTGCGGCGCCGGCGCGCGGCAGCCGCGGTGGCGGCCGGGGACATCGGCGGGGTGCTCACGCCGGTCATGCTGCTCATGCTGCTCATTCGACTTCCCCGATCTTCAGCATCTGCCGCATGTACACGGCGACCACACCGAGCAGCAGCACCACGGTGATGAGCGCGATCGCCGAACCCGTGGCGTAGTCGTTGACACCGAACGCCTTGTCGTACGAGTACGTGGTCAGCACCTGGAACTCCGGCTCCGGGTGGCCGCCGCGCATCAGCCACACCTGCGGGAAGACGCCCATGTCCCAGATCACCGACAGCGTGGTCATCATGACCACCAGCGGCTTGATGATGGGGAAGGTGACGTAGCGGAAGATGCCCAGCGCCCCGGCGCCGTCCAGCCGGGCGGCCTCCTCCAG
>WRCZ01000568.1 GCA_009783685.1 Actinomycetes bacterium | reverse complement strand
CGACGATCTCGGCGGAGGGTTCGGGTTCGAGTTCGTCTACCGCCAGCCGGTGAACGCCCCCGAGACCGAGGCCCTGATCGACGGCTGCCGGATGGAGCTGTACGGGGGCTACAACTGGGACGGTGACGAGCACTGGACGGTGGAGGCCGTCCGGGACTGGTGGCGGAACCGGGCCCGGGTCCGGGAATGGGCCGTCGCGATCGCCGCCGACTGGGGCGTGGACACCCATCCCGGCTGGGGCGACAACGCCGATCCCCGCCACCTCCCCCACTACCACGATGCCGCGCAGGGCCATCGGGACTTCGTCGCGTACATCGACCACGGCCTGGAGGGGTATCTGCGCGGCTACCTGTTCTGGCTCGAACAGCGCCGCGAGCCGCGCCCCGGCGAAGCCCTTCCCCGCCTGTAGGAGCCGCCGGCCAGGGGCGTCCCGCGGCCGCGCCGGCCGACCCCCATCTTCCGCTGCGGCGCCGGCGGTCAGCCCCGCGGTGGGTCGGCGGGGACGGCGATGGCCGTCACCAGGAGGCCGTCGCGGACCAGCCAGCGGCCGTGGAAGACGTCCGGGCCGGTGCCCTCGGCGAGGAGCGGGCCGGGGACGAGCAGCCGCGCGGTGTACGTGCCCCGGTCGGCTGCCGCGGGGTCCCGGGTGAAGAACAACTCCGCCTCGTTGAAGCCCAGCATGCGCCGGTGGAAGGGGTACCACGCCTTGTACACGGTCTCCTTGGCGCTGAACAGCAGCCGGTCCCAGTGCACTTCGGGGTTGTGTGCGGTCAACTCGGCCAGCGCGGCGCGTTCGTCGGCGGTGGACTGCACGACGTCCAGCACGCCGTCGGGCAGCGGCGCGTGCGGCTCGGCGTCGATGCCGAGGGTGAGGATGTCGGCGCTGCGCGCCACCGCGGCGGCACGGTACCCGTCGCAGTGGGTGATGCTGCCGACGACGCCGTCCGGCCAGACGGGGGCGCGGCGTTCGGCGTCCTGAAGGATCGGCCCGGGCGGCACGCCCAGCGCGGCCAGCGCCTCGCGGGCGCAGGCCCGCCCTGCGGCGTACTCGGCGCGCCGCTTGGCCACGGCCCGGGCGACCGCGCCGGCCTCCTCCGGGTGCAGCGGCGCCTGGTCGAGTTCGGCGCCGTGCACGGCCCGGCACCGCACGGCCGCCGGCAGCACGTCCTCGATCACGTGCGGGCCCCCTGCCGTCCGGCGAGGATCCGCCGCGGTCCCTGCGGTCCGGCGGGACGCCGGCCCCACTCCCGCGGGTAGCCCAGCGACACCTCGGTGAAGCGGACACCGTCGCGCCAGGTGACGCGCGGGATGTGCAGATGGCCGTAGACCACCTCGGTGGCGCGGAAGCGCACGTGCCAGTCCTCGGTGAGTTCGGTGCCGCACCACAGGGCGAACGACGGGTAGTGCAGGATCGCGGTCGGGTCGCGCTGGAGCGGCCAGTGGTTGGCCAGCACCGTGGGCAGGGCGGGGTCGAGGGCCTCCAGCCGGGTGCGGGTCGCCGCGACCCGGGCCCGGCACCAGTCGTCGATGCCCGGCAGCGGGTCGGGGTGCAGCAGCATCTCGTCGGTGCACACCACGCCCAACTCGTCCGACTGGGCCAGGGCTTCGGCCTTGGTGGTGGCGCCGGGCGTGCCGTCGCGCCAGGTGTAGTCGTAGAGCAGGAACAGCGGGCAGACGGCGACCGGGCCGTCGGGCCCCTCCCACACCGGGTACGGGTCCTCGGGCGTGGTCACGCCGAGCGCGCGGACCGCCTCCACCAGCCGCCGGTAGCGGGCCTCGCCGCGCAGCGTCACCGGGTCGTCCTTGGGCGTCCACAGCTCGTGGTTGCCGGGCAGCCAGAGGACCTCGGCGAAGTGCCGCTTGAGCGTCGTCAGCGCCGCCAGGATGTCGTCGAACCGCTCGCCGACGTCACCGGCCACGAGGAGCCAGTCCCCGTCGGTCTCCGGGCGCATCCGCTCGACGATCTCGCGGTTGGCCTCGTATCCCACGTGCAGGTCGCTGATGGCGAGGAGGCGGGCCCCGCCGTCGGCGGTCACCGCGGGTCCAGGCGAATGAGTGCGGGCACGACCGGGATTCTCGCAGAGGCGGCCGCCGGGGGCAGCGCCTGGCGGAAGGCCGGCGGGCGGCGGGCACGTGGCGTTGGCCACATCGCGGTGGGCCCCGATCCGGGGCGTGCTACGGTATTGGCAGGGACATCCAGTCCGTGCCCTTTGAGGCACCGGTCCCCTCTCCCTCGCGAGACCCGTTCAGAGGTCGCTTCCCGAGGTCGCTCCTCGAATCCCCTCGCAGGGTTCCTTCCGCCGAGGCATCCGGACGTCCGTTCCGGCCCTCGCACCTCTCCGGCGTTCCCGCCGGTGCCTGGCGCACCGGATCGCCGGTGCATTCCGCGGTCCGCGGAGCGTGACACGTCCGCTCGCGCCGCACCTCCCCTTCGCTGTGCCTTACCTCCGTCCGCGAAAGGACGACCCACACATGACCGACATTCTCGAACGCCCCACCGTACGGCAGGAGTTGCCGCAGCAGGTGCGGGGCGTGCTCGACATCGACCGGGGTGGCCACGGCTTCCTGCGTGGCCCCGACCTGCTGGCGGCGCCCGGCGACGTGCGCGTCCACCAGGCGGAGATCCGCAAGGCGGGCCTGCGGCCCGGCGACCTGGTGGAGGGCCTGGCCGCGAAGCCCGGCTCCCTCGGCGAGGTCCTGCTGGTCAACGGCCTGCCCAGGGGCCACGACCGGCCCCACTTCGCCGAGTTGACACCGCTGCACCCGCGCGAGCGGCTCCGGC
The DNA here is from genome assembly GCA_009783685.1 of Actinomycetes bacterium. GTDB lineage: Bacteria > Actinomycetota > Actinomycetes > Streptomycetales > Streptomycetaceae > Actinacidiphila. Next base: position 1,014 of record WRCZ01000568.1, on the reverse strand, counting down.
TGGAGAGCGACGTGCTCTCCGGCTCCGGTGCCGTCGCCGGCCGGCTCGTCGACCTGATGGCGCCCGTCGGCAAGGGGCAGCGCGGCCTGATCGTCGCTCCCCCGAAGGCGGGCAAGACCGTCCTGCTGCAGAGCGTCGCCGCCGCCGTCGCCGCCAACCACCCCGAGTGCCACCTGATGGTGCTCCTGCTGGACGAGCGCCCGGAGGAGGTCACCGACATGCGCCGCCGGGTGCACGGCGAGGTGATCGCCTCGACCTTCGACCAGCCCGCGCGGCAGCACATCGCGGTCGCCGAACTCGCCGTCGCCCGCGCCAAGCGCCTGGTGGAGCAGGGGCAGGACGTCGTCATCCTGCTGGACTCCCTCACCCGGCTGTGCCGGGCGCACAACACCGCGGGCGCCTCCAGCGGCCGCACCCTGTCCGGCGGTGTCGACGCCGCCGCGCTGCTCGGACCCAAGCGGCTGTTCGGCGCGGCCCGCCTGGCCGAGGAGGGCGGCTCGTTGACCATCCTGGCCACCGCCCTGGTCGACACCGGCTCGCGCGCCGACGACTTCTTCTACGAGGAGCTGAAGGGCACCGGCAACATGGAGCTCCATCTGGACCGCGCGCTCGCCCAGCGGCGGGTCTACCCGGCGGTGGACGTCACCTCGTCGAGCACCCGCCGCGAGGAGCTGCTGCTGCCGCCCGCGGAGCTTCAGGTGGTCCGCGGCCTGCGCCGGGCGCTGCTCGGCCGCGACGCGCAGTCCGGCCTGGAGGTGCTGCTGGACCGGATCCGGCAGACCCCGGACAACGCGGCCTTCCTGCGGGCGGTGCACGGCACGGTCCCGGGTGGCGCCGCCGGTTCCGGACCGGGCGCCTGAGCGACCGGGGCACGCCCGTCAGGTGGAGTCGTACGGCAGGCGGGCGCGGGCGACCGGGCGCGGGCGCGCGCCGCGCGGAAATCCGATGGCCCTGGCGGCCGGGCGCGCGTGATGATCGGCGGATGGACGACATCCAGGACCCCGGTGACGCCTG
>WRCZ01000567.1 GCA_009783685.1 Actinomycetes bacterium | reverse complement strand
CTACGCCGACACCCCGCTGTGGGCCGGCATCTACCTGCTGCCGCTGACCGTCGGCTTCCTCGCCGCCGGCCCGATCGCCGGCGCCCTGTCCGACCGCTACGGCGCCCGGTTGTTCGCGGCCGCGGGCTTCGTCGTGATGGCCGGGTCCTTCGCCGGACTGCTGCTGATCCCGACGAACTTCAGCTACTGGGTGTTCGCCCTGGTGGTCTTCCTCAACGGCCTCGGCGGCGGCCTGTTCGCCGCGCCCAACACCTCGATCATCATGGCGAGCGTGCCGGCGGAGTCCCGCGGGGCCGCCTCCGGCATGCGCGCCACCTTCCAGAACGCCGGCATGGTGCTGTCCATCGGCGTGTTCTTCTCGCTGATGGTGGCCGGCCTCGCCGGCTCGCTGCCCGGCACCCTCAGCTCCGGCCTCACCGATCAGGGCGTGCCGGTCCACAACGCCCAGCAGATCGCGCAGCTGCCGCCGGTCGGCACGCTGTTCGCGGCCTTCCTCGGCTACAACCCGATCCAGCAGCTGCTCGGCCCCGACCTGCTGGGCCAGTTGCCGACCGCCAACGCGCACCGGCTCATCGGGCGGGAGTTCTTCCCGCACCTGATCTCCGGGCCCTTCCACGACGGACTGGTCGTGGTGTTCACCCTCGCGATCGTGATGTCCTTGGTCGCGGCCGCGGCCTCGCTGATCCGCAGCCGTACGTCCAGTACCGTGCGGGACTGACACCGACGGACGAGGAGGCGCCCCGCCATGAACCACTCCGACGGGCGCGGGGCGCCCGCCGAGCAGCCCGCGCCACCGTCCTCCGCGGCGGTGGGCAGGCTGCGGCTGGTCGTGGCACGGCTCTACCGCCAGATGGCGCAGGCGTCCGGCGACGACCTCAACCTCACCTACGCCCAGCTCTCGGCGCTCGCCCGGGTACAGGAGTTCGGGCCGCTGCGGCTGGGTGAACTGGCCGCGCGCGAGCAGGTCGCGGCGCCGACGCTGACCCGCACCCTGCGGCCGCTGGCCGCGGCCGGCCTGCTCACCAAGGAGGCCGACCCGTCCGACGGCCGGTCCCTGCTGGTCAGCGTCACCCCCGACGGCACCGAGCTGCTGGGCCGGATCCGCCGCGAGCGCTCCGAGCTGCTGGCCCGCCGGATGGCCGGGCTCACCGCCGAGCAGACCGAGACGCTGATGGCCGCGCTGCCGGTGCTGGAGCTGCTGCTCACCGAGCCGCGACCGCCGGCGCACGAGGGGACCTGAGCCGGTCCGACGGGCCGTGGGCTCAGCTCGCGGCCCTCTCGCGGCCCGGGCCCGGTTCCAGCGGCGGGGACGGGAACCCGCAGTTGGTGAGGCACTCCGGACGTGCGCTCTGCGGCTGGTCCTCCTCCTGCTCCAGCGCCCCGGTCGGCACCAGCAGGTAGGCCATGAGCGCGGCCAGCAGGCACAGGACCGCGCAGATCACCATGGACTTGCCGAACGCCGCGTTCAGCTGGTGCGCGTTCTGGTACGCGGTCCCGGACAGGCCCACCGCCAGCGGCAGCGCGGCCACGATCAGCAACTGCGCGACCCGGGCCGCCGCGTTGTTCACTCCGCTGGCGACCCCCGCGTGGTCCACGTCCACCGACGCCAGCACGGTCGCGGTCAGCGGCGCCACGAACAAGCTCATCCCCAGGCCCTGCACCACCACCGCGGGCAGCACGTCGAGCGGGTACGAGGAGGAGCCGGGGGAGATCCGGGTCAGCAGCAGTATGCCGCCCGCGGCGACCAGCGGGCCCACGGTCAGCGGCAGCCGCGGCCCGATCCTCTGCGCCAGCGCGCCGGCCGGCGCCGACAGCAGCAGCATCAGCACCGTCACCGGCAGCGTCGCCAGACCCGCGCGCACCGCGCTGTACCCGGCAGCCACCTGTAGCTGGGTCGGCAGCAGGAAGAACACCCCGCCGATCGCCGCGTACAGGCACAGCGTCACGATGTTCATCGACGTGAACAGCCGGGAGGAGAACACCGACAGCGGCAGCATCGGGTTGGGCCGGCGCCGCTCGGTCCGTACGAACGTGACACCGCAGCCCAGCCCGACCGCCGCCGCCACCACCACGGACGGCCACGCGGCGTGCCCTGAGGCGGCGATCAGGGCGTAGGTGATCCCCGCCAGCGACAGCGCGGCCAGCGCGGCCCCGGGCACGTCGAACCGGCCCGAGGCGGTCCGGTCCCGGCTCTCCGGCACGTGGCGCAGCGCGATGGCGACGACCACCACGGCGACCGGCAGGTTGATGTAGAAGATCCACCGCCAGCCAGGCCCGTCGACCAGGTACCCGCCGAGGAACGGCCCGATCGCGCCCGCCACACCGCCCAGCCCCGACCACGCGCCGACCGCCTTCGCCCGGTCCTCCTGGCGGAACGTCGACTGCACCAGCGCCAGCGACCCGGGGGTGAGCAGGGCGCCGCCGACGCCCTGCAGCGCGCGGGCGGCGATCAGCAGACCCGGGTCCCGCGCCGCGCCGCATGCAGCGGACGCCACCGCGAACCACACCACGCCGATGACGAACACCCGGCGCCGCCCGTACCGGTCGCCCAGGCTGCCGCCCAGCAGGATCAGCCCCGCCAGGGTGAGGAGGTAGCCGTTCACCGTCCACTGCAACGCGGCGAGCGACGCGCCGAGGTCCCGGCCCAGGCGAGGCAGCGCGATGTTGACGGCCGTGCCGTCGAGCAGCGCCATCCCGGAGCCCAGGACCGAGCAGGCCAGCACCCACCGGCCGGTCGCGGACGCCAGTGGCACACCCTCCGGCTCCGGCGGCCCGGGGGCAGTGGTGGTCATCGCAAGGCCTCCCCTGAGGGCGGTGCGCCGTGCCGCGCACCGGCGAAGCGCCCTCACCCTATCGCCGCCGGGCCGCCGCCACCCGCCGGAGTCCGCGCGGCCGTGCCGACCTGCGGCGGGTGAGCAGCGCGCTCCGTTCCGGCCGCCCGGGGGGCTCCGTCCGGCTTCGCGTCACCCGCCCGCCTGTTGACGGCCCGCCGCCCGCGGCACGCGCGGCGCGGGCAGGGAGAATGGCCCCAGCGACACAGCAGCCCCAGCACCAGCGAAGGAGACGCGGATGCCGCACGAGCGTGCCGGAACACCGGCCGGGCCCGAGGACCTGGTGGACGTATCCCGCCTGGTGACCGCCTACTACGCTCTGCACCCCGATCCCGGCGACCCCGCGCAGGCGGTCGCCTTCGGCACCTCAGGGCACCGCGGCTCCTCGCTGGCCACGGCGTTCAACGAGGACCACATCGCCGCCACCAGCCAGGCCATCTGCGAGTACCGGGCCCGGCGGGGGACCACCGGCCCGCTGTTCCTCGGTGTCGACACCCACGCCCTGTCCGAGCCCGCCCGGGTCACCGCGCTCGAGGTGTTCGCCGCCAACGGCGTGACGGTCCTGATCGACGAACAGGACGGCTTCACCCCCACGCCCGCCGTCTCGCACGCGATCCTGACCCACAACCGCGGGCGCACCGAGCGGCTCGCGGACGGCGTGGTCGTCACGCCCTCGCACAACCCGCCCACCGACGGCGGCTTCAAGTACAACCCGCCCACCGGCGGCCCGGCCGGCTCGGAAGCCACCGGCTGGATCCAGGACCGCGCCAACGTCCTCGTCGCCGAGGGGCTGAAGGGCGTCCGCCGCATCCCGTACCAGCGGGCGCTGGCCGCCGAGACCACCGGGCGGTACGACTTCCTCGGGACCTACGTCGGCGACCTGCCGTCGGTGCTCGACCTCGACGCGGTGCGGCGCGCCGGCGTGTCCATCGGCGCCGACCCGCTCGGCGGCGCCTCGGTGGACTACTGGGG
>WRCZ01000566.1 GCA_009783685.1 Actinomycetes bacterium | reverse complement strand
TCGGTGGAGAGCCCGGACGCGCTCGCCTCGATCCTGCTGCGCGACGTCCGCGGCTCCGCGTACCCGGCGGAGGCGCTGCTCGACCGGGCCTCGGAGGGCACCGGATCCGACCGGCTGGTGTTCCTGCTCGACGAGGTCGGCCGCCTCGCCAGCTACGGCCCCGCCGCCGTGTCCTGGCTGCGCGACCTCGGGCAGGCCGGCGCCTGGCTGATGTACACGGGCACCGAGAAGGACTGGCTGTCGGTGGTGCGATGGGCGCTGACGCTGCCCGGATCGAGCTTCGGCAACGACATCAGCCGCCGCGCCCTGGGCCCGCTGGACCGGGACGCCGCGCTGGACTTCCTCACCGGCACCGCCGCCAACCTGGGCGTCAACCTCGTCCGCGAGACCACCGCCACCCGGATCGTGGACATGGTCGGCACCTGGCCGTTCTACCTCCAGGCCGTCGGCGACGGCGTCGTGCGCGCCGTGCAGGGCAACGACCTGGGGGCGTTGAACAGCCAGGAGGCGCTGCGCGCCCTCGTCGACCGGCGGCTGCTCGACGACTGGACCGACCACTTCCGGTCGCGCTGGGCGGAGATCGGCCGCGCCGGGCGGGCCGCGCTGCTCGACCGTCCCGGCGAGCCGCCGCGGGAGGCCTCCCCGGCGCAGCGGCAGGACCTGCGCGAGGTGGGCCTGCTGCTTCCCGGGGAGCGCTGGTCCGACGACCCGCCGTTCCTCGCCTGGATCGCCAGGAACGAGATCTCCCTGCGTGACGAGGAGCTTCCTGCATGACGGTGTTCTCGGCCAGCCAGTCGTACCACCACGAGCTGGACGTCCGGCTCGTCGACGGCCGGCCGGTGCCCGGGTGGGCCCACCCCCTGGTCGGCGGCCGGTCGCCGAACAGCGTGGCCTGGCTGGTGGTGATGCCGCGGCGGGCCGGCAAGAGCTGGCTGGCGCAGGGCATCGCCCGGGCCCGCCCGCAGGAAGGCACCGTGGCCGTCGACCTCAGGTACCCGCGGCAGGTGCGCAGGCGCGGCCTCGACGGGCTGACCGGCGGGCCCCACCCGCCGGCGGTGGAACGCGGCCAGTTGCTCGTCGTCGACGAGCCCGCCCTCGGCACCGGGGGCACCGATCCGGCCGTGCTCGTCGAAGGTCTCACCCAGGTCAGGGAGCAGGGCGGGATCCCCGTGGTCTTCGCGACCCCGGCCGAACACGCCCTGCTCACCCCGCACTTGGGCCCCGACGCGCCGAAGGACGTGGTGCGCCCGCCGCGGCTCGACGCCGGCGAGCAGGCCCGGATGGCCGGCCGCGCCCCCGACTGGGCACCCGCCCTGATGGAGCGGCTGCGGGAGCGGGAACCCGGCTGGCTCGCCACCCCGTACCTGCTCGAACTCGCCCTGGAGACCGGCGAGGAGCAGCCCGCGCTGCGCGACCGGCCGGACGCGCTGCTGGCCGCGGCCGCCCAACGGGCCCAGCGGGAGCACCAGTACATCGAGCAGTGGTTCCACAACGGGCTCGGCGCCGCCCACCGCGCGGCGCTGCGGGCCGGCCGCTGGCGCGCGGCCGGGCTGGAGGTGCCCGCGGACACCGGCGACCTGCGCGGCGAGGAACGCCTCGCCGAGGACCCGGTGCTCGCCCGGCACCTGCCCGAGGTGCTGCGCGTCCACCATGTCTCCGACCTCCACCACGGCGGCCGGCTGAACGCCAACGTCGACGCCAAGGACGGCAGCGCCGCCGGCCGGAAGATCGCCGCCGTCGCCGGCGCGGGCACCCCCATGGACAGCTACCTCGACCATGTGCGGCAGCTCCGCGCGCACGGCCGCGCCCCGCACCTGGTGGTGGTCACCGGCGACCTGGTGAACCGCCCGCACGACGCGTACGGCACGCTCGCCCGCCAGTGGCTGGACGACCTGGCCGGCCTGCTCGCCCCGCACCCGGACCTGGACGGCGAGCCGCGGATCCTGCTCGTCGGCGGCAACCACGACGTGTCCTGGGACCTGGCGCTCGACCCCTCGCCGCAGCGCCGGCACGCGTGGTTCGCCGCGCACTTCGAGGGCTTCCCCCACCCCGACCTGCACCTCGCCGACGCCGCCGAACGCCGGCTGTACGTCCGCTATCCGGCGGCGGGGCTGCGGTTCGCCCTGCTCGGCAGCGCGGAGTCCGGCGGCGAGGCGGCCCGCGACGAGGACCGGGAGCGGCTGCGCGCGTTCCAGCAGGCGTACCTGGCCGCGGCCGGCGAGGAGTGCGACGAGGAGGCGGTGGCCGGCGTCCTGCACGACTTCGAGCGGGTCGACCCGGGCGTGGTCTCCCGCGCGATGCTCGACCGGCTGGCCGCGGAACACGGCTACGTCACCGTCGCGGCCCTGCACCACCCGCTGTCGCCGGTGCCGGCGGTCGAGGTCGCGCCGTACGCCGGGGTGGTCAACGCGGGCCAGGCCAAACGGGCCCTGGCCGGCGCGGGCACCGCGCTGATCCTGCACGGGCACACCCACCTCGGGTTCAGCGCGGCCGAGCGGCTGCTGGGCGCGGAACCGCCGTGGACCATGCGGATCGCCGGGGCCCCGGCCCTGGCCAGCAGCGAGACCGACGAACGCAACGGCTACAACGAGCTGTTCGTGGCCCGGGAGGGCGGCGCGCACGCGCTGGCGTTCAGGACCCTGCGGTTCGACGGCGGCCAGTGGACCGCGGGAGCCGCGTACGCCTTCCGCCCGGGAGGAGCGGACGAACTGCCGCTGGCGGCCCTGTGCACGCAGGAGGACTGAGCGGCGAGCGGGCCCGGCGTCAGGGCCCGTACAGCGCCTCGATCTCGCGCGCGTAGACGGTCTCGATCACCCGCCGCTTCAGCTTCATCGACGGCGTCAGGGTGCCGCGCGCCTCGGAGAACTGGGCGGACAGGATGCGGAAGGTGCGGATCGACTCGGCCTGCGAGACCAGGGTGTTGGCGGCGACCACCGCCCGGCGTATCTCCTGCTCCAGGTCGGTGTCGTGGACCAGGTCGGCGGTCCGCATCGGCGGCCTGCCGCGCATCGTCAGCCAGTGCGCGACCGCGTCCGGGTCCAGGGTGACCAGGGCGGCCACGTAGGGGCGGTTGTTGCCGACCGCCACGCACTGGGCGACCAGCGGATGGGCGCGGACCTTGTCCTCCAGGGCGACCGGCGACACGCTCTTGCCGCCGCTGGTCACCAGGATCTCCTTCTTGCGGCCGGTGATCGTCAGATAGCCGTCCTCGTCCAGGGTGCCGATGTCCCCGGTGGCCAGCCAGCCGTCCCGCAGCACCTCGTCGGTGGCCTTCTTGTTGTTGAGGTAGCCGGGGAAGACCTGGCCGCCGTACAGCCAGATCTCGCCGTCCTCGGCGATCAGCACCGTGGTGCCGGGCACCGGCTGGCCGACGGTGCCGAACCGGGTCTGCTCCGGCGGGTTCGCGGTGGCCGCCGCCGACGTCTCGGTGAGGCCGTAGCCCTCGTAGATGTTCACGCCCGCGCCGGCGAAGAACAGCCCCAGCCGGCGCTCCATCGCCGAGCCGCCGGAGATGCCGTGACTGACCTTGCCGCCGAGCGCGTTGCGCACCTTGGCGTACACCAGCTTGTCGTAGAGCTGGTGCTGCATCCGCAGCCCGGCGCTAGGGCCGGGCCCGATGCCGAACGCCTTGGCCTCCATCGCCTCCGCGTGCCGCACCGCGATGTCCATGGCCTTGTCGAACGGGCCGATCTTGCCGCCCAGTTCGGCCTTGCGGCGGGCGGCCTGGAAGATCTTCTCGAAGACGTACGGCACGGCCAGTACGAACGTCGGCCGGAACGCGGCGAAGTCCGGGATGAGGTCGG